>JAYVSF010000098.1:0-10986 GCA_043775605.1 Myxococcales bacterium | reverse complement strand
GTTCGTGGCGGCGGTCGACGCTCGGCCCGGCATGCTCGACCGCCTGCCGGGCGCGATCGAGCTGCGGCTGCCGCGCGGTGGCCGGCTCGGCCGCACCATCCTCGAGCTCGAGGGCGTCGGCCGCACCCTCGGCGGCCGGCGGCTGTTCGACAACCTGACCCTGGTGATGAAGCCCGGCGATCGCATCGGCATCGTCGGCAAGAACGGCGCCGGCAAGACCACGCTGCTACGCACGATGCTCGGCATCGATCCGCCCGACGGCGGCCGGGTGGTGCGCGGCATCAACACCGACCCGGTCTACCTCGAGCAGGGTCGGACCGAGCTCGACGACGACGCCACCGTGCTGCAGGAGGTCGCCGACGGCAGCGACCACGTGCTCCTGCCCGACGGCCCGGTCCACGTCCGCTCGTTCCTGCGCATGATGCAGTTCGACGACGTCACCGCCGACACGCCGATCGCGAAGCTGTCGGGCGGCGAGCGCAACCGGGTCCAGCTCGCGCGCCTGCTGCGGCGCGGCGGCAACCTGCTGGTCCTCGACGAGCCGACCAACGATCTCGATCTGCTCACGCTCGGCGTGCTCGAGGGCGCGCTGGCCGACTTCCCGGGCTGCGCGCTGATCGTGTCGCACGATCGCTGGTTCCTCGACCGGGTCGCCACCGGCATCCTCGCGTTCGAACCCGACGGCAAGGTCGTCTTCCACGAGGGCGACTACAGCGCCTACCACGCCCGGCGCGAGGACGAGCTGGCGCGCGAGGCCGCCCTGGTCCGCGAGGCTGCGGCCCGGACCCGGGCGCCGACCGCCGCGGTCGCCGGGCGCGGGAGCCCGAAGGCCAAGGACGGCCCGCGCAAGCTCACCTTCAAGGAGAAGGCCGAGCTGGCCAGCATGGAGGAGCTGCTCCACGCCGCCGAGGCCCGGATCGCCACCCTCGAGACCACGGTGTCCGATCCCGAGATCTTCAAGACCCGCGCGGCCGAGGTCCCGGCCCTGGTCGCCGAGCTCGAGCAGGCCCGCGCCGACCTCGACCGCCTGTTCAACCGCTGGCAGGAGCTCGAGTCGCTCGCCGCCGCCGCCCCGCCCTGACCACAGGTCAGCGCGCGGTGCACCGGCGCTGCGTCTGACCGATCAGCGACGGCGGCGACGGGAAACGCCGAGCAGGCCGAGGACGCCGACCGCGAGCGCGGCCGGGGTGGCGGGCGACCGGGTGCCGGCGTCGCAGCAGCCGCTGGTCGCGGGCGTCACGATCGTGCCGCCGTCGGGGCCGGCGTCGGGCGGGATGACCGCCGTGAAGTGGACGCGGACGCCGTCGGACAGGATGTCAGGTGACGCGCCGGCGGCGACCAGCGCGCGGACGGAGATCACGTAGCGCTCGCCGTCGACCAGCGGCAGGCCGGTGAGATCGGCGCTGGAACCGGCGGCCGGCCGCCACGGCGGCGTGCTGATGATGCCGCCCTCGGCCTTCGCGACCGCGACCTCGTAGCCGGTGGCGCCGGGCACCGGGTCCCACACCGCGGCCAGCCGGTCGCGGGTCAGGACCTCGTCGACGTCGATGGTCGACGTGCTGCCGGGCTCGACGTCGCGGACCTCGCCCGGGCCGGCGACCGGCGCGTTCTTGAGCCCGTACAGGAAGCCGTCGGCGACCGAGACGATCACCTCGTCCTTGCCGTCACCGTCGGTGTCGGCCATCGCCAGCGCGCCGACCGGGGCCGGGAACGCGACCGCGAAGTCCATGGTCCGCGCGCACAGATCGATGCCGTACAGCCAGCCGTCGCTCGAGCCGAGCACCGCGGTCGGGTGGCCGGTGCCGGTGAGATCGTCGTGGACGTTGACCGACGTCAGCTGACCGAGACGCGCGCCGGCCGCGACCGCGTCGGCCTCGCTCGCGAACACCCGACCACCGGCCAGCACGACGATCGCGGCCTGGCCGAGCTGCGGCCCCGCCAGCTCGGTGACCTTGAGTCGAGCCGGGTGCTGGCGCGAGGTCGACACCAGCACCGGCGTGGTGCCGCAGCGGGCGGCGGCGGCGTAGGGCTGCGGCCGATCGTCGTCGGGCGAGACCCACAGGTTGGCCAGCGTACGATCGAGCAGGCGGATCGGCTGCTGGCCGCCGTGCAGCGCGATCTCGGGCGCGCCGTCGCCGGTGACGTCGAGCAAGGTCGGCATGAAGTACCAGTTGGGGGTCCACGGCCCGGCGGCGAGCGGCAGGCCGGTGCGGCCGTCGAGCACCCGGGTCGCGTAGTGGTGGAAGATGACGTCGTCGGTGCCGTCGCCGTTCCAGTCGGCGACCGCGGCGCCCGCCGGGAAGCGGACGATGCCGTCGTCGGCGGTGTGGGTCCACAGCACGTGGCCGTCGCTGCCGGCGAACGCGGTGGTGTGCAGCGCGTTATCGCCGCCATAGCCCCACTGCGCGACCAGGTCGGGGATCGCGTCGCCGTCGAAGTTACCGGGCAAGGCGTCGTTGAACGCGACCGGGCCCAGGGTCTTGGTCCAGCGCGGCGCGCCGGTGAGGTCGAGCACGGTCAGGACGTTGACCGGCGGCACCACCAGGTTGTCGACCCGGCGGACCACCACCCCGGGGCCGGCCAGGCCGATGTTGGCGACGATCGCCGGCGAGCTGGCGGCGTCGATCGACCACAGCGGGGTCGGTGGCGCCGCGTTGGTCGCGCCTTGCGGCGAGAACGCGACGACGATCCTGCGGCTGTCGGGGACCACGACCTCGGCCGCGGCCGAGCCGACCAGCTGGCCCGCGACCGGCGCGTTGGGCAGGTGCTTGCCGCCGCCGGCGTCGTAGTAGCCGCCGGCCCGCACCGAGCCGACGACGGTGGCGAGGTCGGGTGACAGCGTGGTCAGGCGGCCGTCGGTGGTCGAGATCAGGAGCCGGCGATCGCTGCCGATCCAGCCAGCCTGGATCTGCGACCCGGGCGCGCCGGTCCAGTCGGTGACCTCGACCGCGCGATCGGCGAACACGTCGTACACCGGCATCCGGTTGGGCTGCTTGGTGTCGACGGTGAACAGCTCCTGATCGCCGTCGCCGTCGAGGTCGGCGTACATCATGCGGAGGTACTGCTCGCGGGCCGCGGCCAGGGTGGCCTCGCGGCGGGCCACGATCCGCCGGTCGCGCAGGCGCCAGGCCAGGGTCAGGCGCGGGTTGGCGGCGCGATCGAACCGCCAGCCGACCAGCTGCTGGTTGCCGGCGGTGATGTAGATCCGCAGGTCGGGGCTGACCGGGATCAGGCCGACGTGGCTCACGCCGGGGAGGGTGGCCAGGGTCGCGCCGGTGGCGGCGTCGAGGATGGCGGTGACCAGCGTGCCGTCGGTCCGGGTTCCGGACGCCGCGATCTCGAGGCGGCCGTCGCCGTCGAGGTCGGCGATCCATCCGGCGCCGAGCACGAAGTCGGTGTCGACGTCACCGATGTTGGTCTGCCAGAGCAGCTCGAGCCGGGCCGGGTTGGTGCGGTACGCGAGCACCAACACCCGGTGGCCCTGACCGGGCAGGGCCAGGGGCGACGACTGTGCGCACACCAGCTCCTTGCCGCCGCCGGCGATGACGTCGGCCGGCTCGCAGTGGGCGATCGCCGCCCACTGGCCGAGGTCGGGGCTGGCGGCGATGATCTGGGCGGTGGCCCCGTCGAGCAGCTTGATGTCGTCGTTGTTCGACAGCGAGACGTCGGGCTTGCCGTCGCCGGTGAAGTCGTCGACCAGCATGGCCCGGTAGCCCGAGCAGTACGCGTAGGGCAGGCGCCAGACCCGGTGCGGGCTGGCGAAGCCCTGGGCGAACGAGTAGGCCACGCCGGTCTCGTTGCTGCGGACCTCGCAGCAGGTGCACTCCTGGATGAAGACCTCGAGCAGGCCGTCGCCGTCGACGTCGCCGAGGCGGACGCCGTTGATCGTGCCCATCTCGCCGGCCGGCTCGGCCCAGCGCAGGGCGCCGTCCTGCGCCGCGAACACGAACACCTGATCGCCCGACTGGGTCACCAGCTCGAGGGTGCCGTCGCCGTCGAGGTCGCCGGTGCCGACCAGCACGGTCAGCGCGAGGTTGGGGCTGGCCCACACCGGCGTGCCATCGGCGCGGGTCACCGCCAGCCGGCCGCCGGTGACGTAGGCCTCGGCCGGCGCACCGCTGACCGTGATCGGCTCGGCGACGCCGGGGCCGATCGAGCCGCCGAGGTAGTAGCGCCAGTACGCCGCCGGGGTGCGGAGGTTGCTGTGGCCGCCGGCGGTGCCGGTCCGTGCAGGATCGTGGCGCGACACCGGCCAGTCGGCGGCGGCGGTGCCGAGGCCGAGGCCGACGAGAGCCAGCGCACTGGCGACGGCCACCAGGCGGGCCGGAGAAACGGACAGCATCGAGTCCTCCTGACCCATCAGGGTAGCACCGACGACGGCGAGGCCCGCCGTCCCATCGAAGCGTGAACGTTGGTGATCCGGCGCACGGCAAACGTTCATGCTTGACGCGCAGCAACCGCGACCTGGCGACGCACCCCGTGGTCAGCGCGTAACGTGCGTCAACACGAGGTCGATGATGCGGCCCTGGTCGGCCTCGGTCAGGCTCGAGCCGCTGGGCAGGCACAGGCCGTGCTCGAACAGCCGGGCCGCCGTCGTCCCGCCGACGACGCGGCAGGCGGCGAACACCGGCTGCAGGTGCATCGGCTTCCACACCGGCCGGGCCTCGATGTCGGCGGCCTCGAGCGCGCGCCGCACCGCTTCCCGATCGGTGCCGGCCGCGTCGGGATCGAGCACGATGCAGGTCAGCCAGGCGTTGGGCTCGCAGCCGGGCGCCGGGTCGAGGAACGTCAGCCCCGGCCGACCGGCGAGCGCGGCGCGGTAGCGGGCGTTGACCGCGCGGCGGGCGGCGACCCGGGCCGGCAGGCACGCGAGCTGGGCCCGACCGACCGCGGCCAGGAGGTTGCTGAGCCGGTAGTTGAAGCCGATCTCGGCGTGCTCGTAGTGCGGCGCCGGCTCGCGGGCCTGGGTCGACAGCTTGCGGGCGTGGGCGATCGCCGCCGGGTCGGCGCCGACCAGCATGCCGCCGCCACTGGTGGTGATGATCTTGTTGCCGTTGAACGAGAACACCGCGAGCGTGCCCTGTCCACCGACCGGACGACCGTGCCAGGTCGAGCCGAGGGCCTCGGCCGCGTCCTGGATCAGGATCGCGCCGTGCTCGGCGCAGCTCGGACCCAGGCGATCGTAGGCGCAGGCCTGGCCGTAGAGATCGACGGTGATCACCGCCTTGTACGGCCGACCGGCGGCGCGGCCCGCGGCCAGCTCGGCGGCGACCAGGTCGGGATCGATCGTCCAGGTCGGGTCGCAGTCGACGAACACCGGCTCGGCGCCGACGTAGCTGACCGCGTTGGCGGTGGCGGCGAAGGTCAGGGTCGCGATCAGCACGCGATCGCCGGCCCCGACGCCGGACACGATCAGCGCGAGGTGGAGCGCGGCGGTGCCACTCGACATCGCCAGGGCGTGGGGCGCGCCGACCGCCGTGGCCAGCTCGCGCTCGAAGGCGTCGACGTGAGGCCCGAGCGGCGCGATCCAGTTGGAGGCGAGCGCGTCGGTGAGCAGCTCGAGCTCGCGGCCCCCGAGGTGCGGCGGCGACAGGTAGATGCGGGCCATGGTGAGGGGACCGCTAGTTGACCAGCGCGCCCGGCGACGACGAGCGCGGACCGGTGAACGCGGGCATGGTGGCGTCGCCGGCGTGGCTGATGCCGTCCTTCTGCAGCACCGCGCGCACCGTGCGGACCAGGATCCGCAAGTCGAGCCAGACGCTGGCGTGGTCGACGTACCAGACGTCGAGCGCGAACTTCTCGTCCCACGACAGGCGGTTGCGGCCGTGGACCTGGGCCCAGCCGGTGATGCCAGGCTTGACGTCGTGGCGGCGGGCCTGGTCGCGGCTGTACAGCGGCAGGTACTGCATCAGGAGCGGCCGCGGGCCGACCAGGCTCATGTCGCCGCGCAGCACGTTCCACAGCTCGGGCAGCTCGTCGAGGCTCGCGGCCCGCAGGAACTGACCGAGCGGGGTCAGGCGCTCGCTGTCGGGCAGCGGCCGGCCGCGCTGGTCGGTGGCGTCGCGCATGGTCCGGAACTTGAACATCGCGAACGGCTCGCCGTGGAGCCCGGGCCGGACCTGACGGAACAGCACGGGCCGACCGAGTTCGGCGGCGACCGCCACCGCGGTGACCGCCATCACCGGCGCGGCCAGGACCAGCGCGGTGCCGGCGCCGATCACGTCGAACGCGCGCTTGGCGACCCGGGACAGGAAGCTGCGAGACATCGGGCCCAGCATACCTCGCCGCCCGCGCGATCGCCGCCCCTTCGGTCGAGCCGGGCCCGCCCGCAGGGTAAGCTCGGGCCATGGTCGCTCGCCTGTTCGTCGTCGGCGCCGGCGGGTTCGGCCGCGAGGTCCACGAGTACGCGCGCGCGGCCGGCCGGACCTGGGGCGGCGAGCCGTTCGCGCTGGCCGGCTTCCTCGACGACAACCTGGCGGCGCTGGCCGGCCACGTCGATGTCGGCGCCGAGGTCGTGGGCACGATCGCGGCGGCCGCGCCCGGGGCCGACGATCGCTACGTGCTCGCGGTCGGCGACCCGCGGCTGCGCCGACGCCTGGCCGAGCTGCTCGGCGGCCGGGGCGCGCGCTTCGTTTCGATCGTCCATCCCCGGGCCTGGGTCGCGCGCGAGACCGTGCTCGGCGACGGCGTCGTGGTCGGCCCGCTGGCGTACGTCGGCCCCGGCGCGCGGCTCGGCGATCACGTGCTGGTCAATCCCCAGGTCGCGATCGCGCACGATGTCCACGCCGGACGCTGGGCGGTGTTCTCGCCGATGTGCGCCGCCAACGGCGCGGTCATCGTCGGCGAGGGCGGGTTCCTCGGCACCCACGCCACCGTGTTGCCCGGCCGCACCATCGGCGCCTGGGCCTACGTCGGCGCCGGCGCGCTGGTCAACCGCGACGTCGCGCCGGCCGCCAAGGTCGTCGGGGTCCCGGCCCGCGTCATCGGCACCATGCCCGTGGGCTGACCTCCTGCGCCAAGGCTCGGACTCGGTCACGGAATCGGGCTCGGGCTCCGGCTACTCGCCAAGCACCATCGCCCCCGCGGGCGACGACGTCGACCTCGCGCGCCGGTTCGAGGTCAGCCTACCCCGGGCCGCCGTCGAAGCCGCGGTGAGCCGCGGCCGCGCGTCGGCGTCGCCCCGACCGTAAGGCCGGCGAGGAAGCACCGATCGTCCTCCTGACCATGCTGACCGGTGTTGCAACCAAGAGCTTCCCCCTTCTTTTCCTGGGGCCCAAGAAACCGGCTTCTACACAACTATAGGGACACGACCCACTCGCCCGGCGGAACCAGCAGGCTGCGGGACACGTCACACCGGCGGACCAGCGCGCCCCTGGTCAACCTCTCCTCGGTCGCGGTCGGGACACGCCGGGGACCGGGGACAGCCGCGACAGCCGCCGGGGTCTCAATCAGCCTGGTTGAGGCCGGGGCGCGAGAAGGCGGTGCTGCAACCGACCGACCGATGGCCTATGCTGACTCGTATGAAGGCGATCAGGATCGGCACGATCATCGACGACGCGGTCGTCCGGGCGATCCCGGCGCTGTCGCCGCTGCTCGGCCGCCATGTCGAGTTGATCGCACTCGACGAGACGATGGTGGATACCACGTCCAAGCTCAGCGTCGCGGAGCTGCTCGCGGCGCGGACGAAGCTACCGCCGGGCCTCGGTCCGTTGACCCAGGACGACATCGATCGCGCCATCGCCGACGGCGCAGCGGGACGATGACGTCGTTCGACACGAACGTCATCCTCCGCCTCGTCATCGAGGACGATCGAGATCAGTGTGAGCGCGCCGCCCGAGCGTTCGAGAGGGCAGTCACGGGGGGTGGAGCCTTCTTCTCGGTGACCGCCCTGGTGGAGGTGGGCTGGGTCCTGCGCGTGGCATGCAAACAGGACCGGGCCGCCATCGCCGGCGCGCTGCGGAGGCTCGTCGAGTCGGTAGGCGTGACGGTCGAGCGCGAACGATCATCAGGCGCGCGCTCGAACCGTTCGCCGCTGGAATCGCGGACTTCTCGGACTCGTCATCCTCGAGTCATCGCGCGAGGCGCACGCGCTCCCGGTCGTGACCTTCGATGAGCGGTTCGCGCGCACTGCCGACGTGGACCTCGTCCCGAACTGAGGACTCGGGCTCGGAACCGCGCTACTCGTCGTCGTCGCGGGTGCCGCCCTTGGCCAGCAGCTTGGAGGCCTTGGCGTACCAGGGGCTGTCGTTGGGGACCATGGCCATCACCCGCCGGAGCTGGGCCTTGGCGTCCTCGGGCTTCTTGGCCATGGCCTTGGCGGCCGCGGTGTACATCGCGCCGGCCTTGGTCTCGAGCGTGCTGCGGACCGAGGCGATCGTCGACGTGCCGCCGGCGCCGACGTTGACCGCGGTGTCGGCGGCGCGCTTGGCCTCCTCGAACTTGCCGCGGGCGAGGAAGCTGGCCGCGGCCTTGGGCGCGACCGGCGCGAGCCGCTCACGCAGGTAGGACTGGTGGGCCTCGCCGACCTTGCGATCGGTGGCCAGCGCGCGGCTGAGCGAGGCGTAGGCGACGGTCGGATCGGCGCTGCTGCCGGCAGTGATGTTGGCGCCGAGCGAGTCGTAGTTGGTCGCCATCGCCTTGAGCTGACGCGCGCTCGCCGGGTCGGCGTCGTCGGCCACGCCGCGCAGCATCGCGGCGGCGTCGCTGAACTTGCGCGCCCGGTATAGCTGCTCGGCCTTCTTCTCGGCCGCCGCGATCGCCTTGTCGCCGGCGAGCGGCTTGCCGGGCTTGTCCGGCGGCGTGACCGCGACCCGCACCGGCGGCTCGACGCGCTTCTGGCGGACGGGAGGAGGAGAAGGCGGGTGAACCACCCGCGGCGTGGCGGGCAACGGCGGCTTGATGGCCGGCGCCACGACGGCCGCGGCCGAGCCCGAACCCGAACCCGTGGCCGAGCCCGTTCCCGTGGCCGAGCCCGTGGCCGAGCCCGTTCCCGTGGCCGAGCCCGTTCCCGCGGCCGAGCCCGCTCCTGTTCCCGGCGCAGGTCCACCGATCAACGTCACCGCCGCGCCGCTGCCGCCGCCACTCTCGGCGACCCGCGCAGGCGCCGGCTGGGTCTCGCCGCCGCCACCGGCGATCGCGCCGATCACGACCGCGAGCACGAGCACGCCGCCGCCGAACGCGAGGTAGAGCTTGCGTCGATCCGGCTGCCGGACCGTGACGAACGACGGCGCCATCACCGAGCCCGGACGCATCGTCGGCACCGGACCGGAGCTGGGCCCGAACATGGGCGGCGCCACGCTCACCGGCCGCGCACCGGTGCGGCCGGTCGAGCCGAGCAGCCCGGCCGCGATCGGCCCCGGCGGCATGGTCGCCGCGCGATCAGGCGTCAGGAAGCGCGGCAGCGGCACCGGCGGCATCGGCGGTCCGGTGCGCAGCGGGTGCGGCGGCGGCATCGCGCTGCTGGTCCGCGGGCGCGGCACCGACGGCATCACCGAGCCCGGCCGACGCACGGGAGGGATGGTCGCGCCCTCGCGGCCGCGGCTCTCGGGCGTCGCGGTCTCGCCGGTGGCGCGGCCCGGGCGGCCGTTGACCGTGGCCTGCTCCTCGTCCTCGTCGTCGTCGTCGCCTTGGCCCCAGCCGCCGATCGGCACCTCGATGATGCCCTCGCCGCCGGCGCTGGCCGCGTGATCGAAGCGGAAGATCGTGTTGCCGATCTCGATCCGGTCGCCGTGGCGGAGCTGGCTGCGGCCGTCCTCGAGCCGATCGTTGATCAGCGTGCCGTTGCCCGAGCCGCAGTCGCGCAGCACCCAGGCCGCGCCATCCCAGCTCAGCTCGAGGTGGCGGCGCGACACCGACAGGTCGGTGAGGACGACGTCGTTGTCGACGGCGCGCCCGACCTGCGACGGCCGGGCCGCGGGTACCAGCTCGTAGCTCTTGCCTTGATCAGGCCCGGTGGTGACGAACAGCCGCGCCACCGACCGCGGATCGACCGCGGGCACCAGCTGCAAGGGCGCCATCGGCCGCACCTGGTCGTCGATCGTGGCCTCGTCGAGCATCTTCTTGGCCGACTCGGCGACCGTGGTGCCGTCCTCCCAGTGCTCGTCGGCGTTGACGCTGGCGCCGGGCGCCGCGCCGTCGGCGTCGTCGGGCGGCCCGGGATCGATCGAGGTACGCTCGTCGTCATCCACGGCGGCAACCGGTCGCTGGGCTCCGCCCGGCAGCACCGTCAGGTGAGCCGGTGCACGGCCAGTGTGGTTGGGGCCACGTCCCACGGAGGAATTGTAAACCCACCGGCGCGAACATCAAACGAAACCGCGACCCTGGGCGGACCGGCGCGGGCCCGGCACCGGCCGGACCACACGGCGGCGCGCCAGCCCGGAAAGCGAGCCTTGGCGAGCGATCAACGATGACCCTCGGTGTTCGGGGTCACGCGGGGAGGCTCGGGGTCTGCCTTCCTCGGCCCGTGCGGGCATGCCATGCGGTACAGGTCCCTGGACGTGGTACGTCGACGGCGATGCTGCTCGTCCATGTCCGCGCCGGCGACGGCGCAATCCTCGAGCCGGTGACCTTCGCTCCGTCGAAGATCGTCGGCATCGGCCAGAACTACCGCGCCCACGCCGCCGAGATGGGCAAGGGCATCCCGGCGGAGCCGCTGATGTTCCTGAAACCGCCGTCGGGCCTGTGCGGCGACGGCGACCCCATCGGCCGGCCGCCCGGCTACGCCCGGGTCGACCACGAGGCCGAGCTCGGCGTGGTCATCGGCAAGCGGGCAGCCAGGGTCGCGGTCGCCGACGCGCTCGGGCACGTGGCCGGCTACGTCTGCGCCAACGACGTCTCGGCCCGCGATGTCCAGTTCCTCGACGGCCAGTGGGCGCGCGGCAAGTCGCTCGACACGTTCTGCCCGGTCGGCCCGCTCGTGCCGGCGAGCGAGGTGCCCGATCCGCAGAAGCTGCGCATCCGCGCCATCCTCAACGGCGAGACGCTGCA
>JAYVSF010000097.1:0-6113 GCA_043775605.1 Myxococcales bacterium | reverse complement strand
GGTGGTGGGCGGGGCCGCGTATGTGGGCCGATCACGAGAGTCGGTCACGGGTTCGGGGTCGGTCACGGGTTCGGGGTCGGTCACGGGTTCGGGGTCGGTCACGGGTTCGGGGTCGGTCACGGGTTCGGTCACGGGTTCGGGTTCGGGCTCGGGTTCGGGTTCGGGCTCGGTCACGGGTTCGGTCACGGGTTCGGGTTCGGTCACGGGCTCGGTCACGGCGGTCGTCGCCCCGGCGCGCTCGTCGAGAACGTCGCATCCGACTCCGACTCCGACTCCGACGCCGACTCCGACTCCGACTCCGACGCCGACTCCGACGCCGACTCCGACGCCGGACACGCTCGCGCGCGAGGTGGCGTATCTGCGCGCGGCGCGCGCGGCGCTCGCGCGAGGGCAGGCGGCGGCTGCGCTGACCGCGATCGATGCCTACCGGCGCGAGCTGCCCGACGGCCAGATGGCCCAGGAGGCGTCGGCCCTGCGGATCGAGATCCAGTGTCGGCTCGGGCAGGTCGAGCAAGCGGCGCGCGCGCGCGCGGCGTTCATCGCGCGCTGGCCCGCCTCGCCCCATCGCGCCCGCGTCGAGCGCAGCTGCGACGGAGCGCTGCCGTGAGGTGCGCGCCGCTCGCGACCCTGGCCCTCGCGCTCGTCAGCGGCTGCGCCCAGGCGCCGGCGGTCGTGGGGTCCGCCGACTACGAGCTGATGCTCGACCTCGCGCCGCCCGCGCCGGCCGAGATCGATCTGCTGTTCGTCGTCGACAGCTCGCCGACGATGGCCGAGGAGCAGCGCGAGCTGGTCGCCGGCGCCGGCAGCCTGTTCGCCGCCCTCGGCACCCTGCCCACCGGCCTGCCCGATCTCCACGTCGGCGTCATCTCCACCGACGTCGGCCTCGGCACCGCGGCCGACGAGCTGCCCGGCTCGCAGTGCCGCACCGCCGGTGACGACGGTCGGCTCCACGGCGCCGACACCTGCGGCGTCACCGCTGGCTTTCTCACCGACGCCCCCGACGTCGACGGCGGCCGTCGCCGCAACTACCAGGGCGCCCTGGCCGACGCCTTCGCCTGCCTGGCCGCGGTCGGCACCGGCGGCTGCACCTACGCCCAGCCGCTGGTCGCCCTCGAGCGCGCGGTCGCCCTCGATCGCCTGCGCCCGAGCGGTCAGCGCTTCCTGCGCGCCGACGCGCTCCTGGTCGTGGTCCTGCTCACCGACGACGACGACTGCTCGGTCATCAGCCCTGGCCTGTTCGCCGACCCCGACGGCACGATCGTGTCGCCGCTCGGGCCGCTCACCGATTTCCGCTGCTTCGAGTTCGGGGTCACCTGCGACGACGGCAACCCGCGGGCACCCGGCGTCAAGCAGGGCTGCCGGCCGCGCGACGACGCCCGCTACCTGCGCCGGGTCGACGACGTCGTCAGCGCGCTCCGCGCCACCCGCCGCGATCCGTCGCGGGTCCTGATCGGCGGCTTGTTCGGCGCGCCCGGCCCGGTCATGGTCGGCCTCGGCCCGAGCTCGCCGCAGTGGCCGCAGGGCGTGCCGACCTTGACCCCGACCTGCGGCCCGACGACCGTCGCTGCGCCAGCGATCCGGTTGCACGCGTTCGCCGACCGCTTCCCGGCCCGCCACCTCGCGCCGACCGCCTGCGCGGTCGATCTCGCGACCCGCCTGCGCCAGGTCGGCGGCGCCGCGCTCGACGTCCTCGCCGGGGGCCGGTGCCTGATCGGCCGCCCGGTCTGGCCGCTGGCCTGCGAGGCCACCGCGGTCGCCCCCGACGGCGGCCGGCTCGCGCTGCCGCTGTGCGACGGGCCCGGCTGCGTCCGCCTGATCGGCGATCCCGCGTGCACCTTCACCGATCACCAGCTCGCGGTCCGCTACGATCCGGCCGCGCTCCCCGTCGGCTATCGCCTGCACGTCGACTGTCTGCCCGCGGCCCCGGGCTCGTGAGGTCGCCTCCCTGAGGTCGCCTCACGGGGCATGCGCGCTGGCGCAGCCGCCGATGCGGCTCGCGTTCGACGACGGCAGGAGTATCCTGGCCATCGTCAGGAGAATCGCCGCCATGATGCCGAACAAAGCCGTCGTTCACCTCTACAAGAACCCGAGCGCGCCGACGCCCGATCAGACGATCGAGTTCGCCTTCGTCTCGGGCGCCCGCGAGTACGCCCGCGATCAGGTCACGGCCGGCAAGGCCAAGAAGGCCGTGGTCGCCGGCATCGACGGCAAGGTCATCGAGACCTTCCCGGCCTAGTCCGGGCTCGGTTCGGATCAGATCACGATCCGGCCCGCGGGGTGAGGTGAGGTTTGCGTCGCCGGGCCGGGGAGCCTGTGGTACGACGACGCCCCGACGACGATGCGGAGCGCGTCCCTGGTCCTCATCTGCTACGGCCTCATGCTGGTCACCGGCGTGCTGTGGTCGCGGCTGCCCCTCGGGCTGCTGCGCGACGCCCCGCCCGACCTCGCCGCGCTGACCGCCGGCTACCTCGGGCTGACCGCGCGCAACGGCATCGCCGGCCCGGTCGCGGGCGCGGTGGTCGCTGGCTACCTGGCGGATCTGCTGTCGGGCGCGCCGCCCGGGCTCATGGCCGTGGTCGCCGGCGTCACCTGCCTGCTCGCGTTCGGCATCCAGCGCCGCATCCTGGTCCGCGGCCGGGCCCTGACCCTGGCCTTCGCCGCCAGCCTCGGCCTGGTCGCCGAGATCCTGGTCTGGATGTTCCTCGCGGTCGCCGGCGAGCCGCACCCGGCCCACGTCCTCCTCAGCTTCGTCCTGGTCGCGTTCACCACCGGCGTGGTCGGGCTGGGCGCGCTGCGGCTGTACCGCCGGGTCGACGCCGCGTTCGCCCGCACCCACCGCGAGCGCGACCACGCCCTCGAGGGCCTCGCCCCATGAAACCGGCGATGCGAGATTCACAGTCTCCGAGGCGGGCGTGCTAGTCCGCGGCGCCGCCGGGGCGGGGCCGGCCTCGCCCGAGCTGGTGTCGCGCCTGCGCTGGGTCGTGCTGATCCTGCTGATCGCGTTCGGCGCGCTGATCATCCGGCTGTGGCAGCTCCAGGTCCTGCGCGGTGACAGCTACTTCCAGCAGACCGTGCAGAACGTCGTCCACGAGCGCTACCTGCCGTCGATCCGCGGCAAGATCGTCGACCGCCACGGCATCCCGCTCGCCGAGAACCGGCCGGCCTTCAACATCTACGCGGTGCCGCGCACGTTCAGCCCGGAGCTGGCCGCCGAGATCCGTCGCCTGCTCGGCCTGTCCGACGAGGAGGTCACCAAGGTCGGCGAGCGGATCGCGCTCGGCCAGAAGCGCACGCCGCGCCAGCCGGTGCTCATCCTCGAGGATCAGCCGCGCGAGCGGGCCGCGGTGATCGAGCAGGAGCGGTTCCGCCTGCCCGACATCGAGGTCCGCCACGAGCCCTACCGCTCGTACCCGCAGGGCTCGCTGGCCGCCCACCTGGTCGGCTACATGTCGCAGATGACGCCGGAGGAGGCCACCCGCCTCGCCGGCGCCGGCTACACCGGCGACGAGCTCATCGGCCGCTACGGCCTCGAGACGATGTGGGAGAACTACCTGCGCGGCAAGAAGGGCCGCGAGCGGTTCGCGGTCGATGCCCGCGGTCAGCGCCTCGACGAGGCCACCGCGGCCGGGCTCATCCACGGCGATCGCATCACCGAGCCGGTCGCCGGCTACGGCCTGGTCCTCACGCTCGACGTCGAGCTGCAGCGGATCGCCGAGCGCGCGGTGGCCGCGTACCCTGCCGCGGCGGTCGCGGTGATCGACGTCGCCACCGGCCGCATCCTCGCCCTGGTGTCGAAGCCGGCCTTCGATCCCAACGTCATGACCGGCCACCTGACCCGGGCCGAGGAGAAGTTCCTCAACGACGACCCGCGCAAGCCGTTCATCGACAAGACCCTGCGCGCCCAGTACCCGCCGGGCTCGGTGTTCAAGTTCGTCACCACCCTGGCCGCGCTCGAGGACGGCGTGGCCCAGGAGGACGAGAAGATCGACTGCAACGGCCGCATCGAGCGCTCGGGCACCACCTTCCGCTGCACCGCCGCCCACGGCCTGCTCGACCTCAGCCAGGCGATCCAGCACTCGTGCAACGTCTACTTCTGGACCCTGTCGGAGCGGGTCGGCCTCGACCGCATGGCCCAGGTCGCCAACGAGTACGGCTTCGGCGCCCGCACCGGCCTCGGCCTCAACGGCGACAGCCCGGGCCGGATGCCGACCAAGACCTGGTACGAGCAGCGGACCCGCTTCAAGATCGGCTACACGATCAACAGCGCGACCGGGCAGGGCGACGTCGAGGTCACCGTGCTGCAGGTGGCGATGGCCTACGCCGCCTTGGCCAACGGCGGCACCCTGTTCGTGCCTCAGGTCGTCGACCGGGTGACCCGCGCCGACGGCGCCACCGTGATCGCGTACCAGCCGCAGGTCCAGCGCCAGATCCAGATCCCGCCCGAGCACCTGGCGATCCTCCGGCGCGGCATGTGGCGGGTGGTCAACGAGGCGGGCGGCACCGCCAACCCGTACGCCAAGAGCGACCTCGTCTCGATCACCGCCAAGACCGGCACCGCCGAGGTGAAGGCCAAGCGCAGCAAGAAGGAGCAGCAGCAGATCCGCGGCTGGCACCCGAGCGGCACCCACGCCTGGTTCGCCGGCTGGGCACCCTCGGATCACCCCGAGGTCGCGATCGTGGTGCTGATCGAGCACGGCGGCGCCGGCGGCAAGATCGCCGGCCCGGTCGCCAAGCAGATCCTCGAGGGCTGGTACACCAAGGTCCGGCCGCGCGACCTGCCACCCGCGGCGCGACCGACGCTGATGACCCGGATGTTCGGCGATCTCCTGCGCGCGGCGACGCCGGTGATGGCGCCGGGCCCGGCCCTCGCGCCCGCGGACGACGAGCCCGACCCCGAGGACCTCGAGGAGTCGGCCCAGCCGGTGCCGCTGTCGGCCGAACCCGAGGACGAGCCGTGAGCGAGCGAGTCGCCTCCATGACCGGGCGAGTCAGCCCATGAGAGAGCGAGGCTGTCCGTGAGCCTGTTCGGGCGCACCGGGCTCGAGCTGCCGCGGGCCCACATCGGCATGTCGCGCTGGCGGCGGTTCCGGGCCAACGTCGACTGGGTCCTGGTCGCCACCCTGGCCGCGATCTGCGCGGTCGGCCTGCTCAACCTGTACAGCGCGGTCCACGGCACCCGCCACGCCGGCAAGTTCGATCAGCAGCTCCGGTTCGTGCTGGTCGGCGGCATCGCGTTCGCGCTGGTGACCGCGCTCGACTACCGCGCGCTCCTGCGGCTCGCGTGGATCGGCCTGGGCCTGGCGATCGTCGGCCTCATCTTCGTCGACCTGGTCGGGCGCGGCGCCAAGGGCAGCGACCGCTGGGTCTACATCGGCGCGGTCGGCGGTCAGCCGTCGGAGGTGGCCAAGCTGGCCGTGATCCTGGTCCTGGCCCGGCTGATCCAGGAGACATCGGGGGGCGCCAAGATGTCGTGGCAGGCGCTCGCGCCGCGGATCATCGCGTTGATCGTGCCGGTGCTGCTCATCGCGCTACAGCCCGACCTCGGCACCGCGACCTTGCTGACGCTGATCATGCTGTCGATCGGCTTCCTCGCGCTGCGCGACCTGTGGCCGATGGTCTACACCCTGTTCGCGATGTTCCTGGCCGTGCCGATCCTGTGGGAGACCATGCACGACTACCAGAAGTCGCGTATCCTCGCGTTCCTCGATCCCAGCGCCGATCCGACCGGCACCGGCTGGCACACCCGGCAGTCCATCTTCGCGGTCGGCTCGGGCAAGATCCTCGGCAAGGGGTTCATGCACGGGACCCAGAACCAGTTCGACTTCTTGCCCGAGCACTGGACCGACTTCCCGTTCTCGGTGTGGGCCGAGGAGTGGGGCTTCCTCGGCTCGGTGCTGCTGCTGCTGATGTTCGGGTTCCTGATCGTGTGGATCCTCAACGTCGCGCTGCGGGCCCGCGATCACGCCGGCGCGCTGGTGTGCCTCGGCGTCGCGGCGATGACCTTCTGGCATGTCGTGGTCAACGTCGCGATGGTGCTGGGCATGGCGCCGGTGGTCGGCGTGACCCTGCCGTTCATCAGCTACGGCGGCAGCTCGCTGGTCGCGTTCTTCATC
>JAYVSF010000096.1:0-2642 GCA_043775605.1 Myxococcales bacterium | reverse complement strand
CGGCGTGCGGAAGGCCACGGTATCGCCGGTCGTCCCCGGCGTCAGCGGATCCGGGCCCTCCAGCCGCACGGAGGTCGCCGCCACCGTCAGCTCCGGCGGCGTGGCGTCGACGCGGAACCGCTCGGTGATCACCGCCTGGTTGTCCGCCAGATCCCGCGCCACCAGATCGATCGTGACGTCGGACATCGTCGGCACCGCGCCGACCGGCAACGTCATCGTCCAGGTGTTGCCGGTCACCATCGCGGTCGCCACCAGGTTGCCACCGATCAGCGCCCGCAGGTCGCGCAGGTTGACGTCGACGACCGTGCCGGTCAGGGTCGGCGCCGCCGACGCCGTCCACAGCACGCCATTGACCAGCACCAGCGCGCCCGGTCCCGGCGCAATCCCCCTCGCGGGTGACCCGCCCGCACGACATGTGATCGACTCCGCATTGGTTGGCAATGGTCGGTCCGCGTCATCCTCATCGCCCCTGCTATCGGCCGCGCCCGCCCGCGGTTGCGCCGCGGCCCTTCCAACGGTGGAGCACCGACTCCTCCCGCCAGCGTCGCCGGTACCCGTCGGCTGCCTCCGCCGTCGCCATGGCCGCGGCCGGAGCACGCCGCGGGCCATGGACGCAGGCCGTGGTCTCGCCGGCTTGGCGGCGGCACCCGTCCGGCTACCGGACAGCGTGCAAGATCGACCTCCTCGCCCGCTGATCGATCCTGACGCTGCGCTGACGACCGTGACGACGTCACGGCGCGGCGGCTTGCGTGGGCGGCGCGGCCACCGAACGGGCGCAGCGAAAGCCGACGGTCGGCTCGGTATTGCGGCCGTAGATGCTGTTGGCCACACCGAGCTGAGGGAGGACCAGGTTGATGGGCGCCACCTCCGCCATCGGATGACCACCGGCGATGAGGATGACGTCGGGGTCGTCGGCGTCGGTCTCGACGAACTCCCTGACGCTGCCGGCCATGTCGAGCACGCCATAGGGGCTCGCGCCGGCGGGCTGGCTGCCGACGGGCAGCGGGAAGCCGCCCGGGTCGAGCCAGTGGTTCCAGTGGGCGTTCGAGGTGCGCTCGTGGGTCGGTGGCTCGTTGCCCCACGGATAGGCCCGGCCATCGGTTCCGCGCGCCGCCTTCTCCCACTCCAGCGCGGTGGGCAGCCGCTTGTGGACCCACGCGCAGTACACGCGCGCCTCGTAGGCGCTCACGTTCCACATGGGCAGGCGCGGATCGACGCCCGTGAAGATCGGCATGGGCTTGTAGTAGGGATCGCCCTGCGACCTGGCGGCGGCGCCGCGCTGCTCCGCGGCGAGCACCAGGACCCGATCGTTGGCCACCTCGCAATAGCCCGCCCGCCAGCAGGCCTGGTAGTTGGCCACGCTCACCTCCACCCGATCGATCTCGAACACGGGCAAGCTGGCGTCGTGGATGGGCAACACCGGCCCGCGCTTGTCGGGGTAGCAACCCTGGCGTACGTCGCAGCCGGTGCGGAATGGCCCCGCGGGGATGGTCACCATGTCGTCGGGCGGCCTCGGCACCGGCGGCGACTCGGGCCGTCGACAGCCGACCACGGCGAGGGCCAGGCCCGCCGCGCCACCAGCGAGCCCGCGCCACCAGCACGCCACCGGCATCACAGCCTCACCGGCGACGCCGCGACCTCGGCCAGCAGCTTGTCGGCGCCCGCGTCGACACCGGCCTGCAGTTCTTCGTCGGTCTCCCAGGCGGTGCGGCCCGTTCCCTTGATGAAGAGGTACTTCTGGTCGGGCCACGACAGGTTGCCGCCGAGCACCGCCATGGTCCCCAGCGTCTCGATCCAGACCTGCGCGGTCTCGTTGCGGCGGATCACCATCGTGCCCAGATGGACCTCGATCGGCAGCCCGAGCTCTCCCACGGTGCCCGTCAGCACCGACGGCCCCGGCCCGTCCACCCCCGCCACCCACATCGACGCCAGGCTCGGCGGCGCGGCGGGATCACCGGGCGTGACCCGGATCGTCAGGTGGCCTCGGCCAGCCCGCGCCATGTTCGAGCCCAGCGCGGAGGGCGCACCGTCCGGCTCGACACCTGTGCCGGTCGGTTCGGCGGCCGGCTCGCCGCCGAAGGTCCCGTGGGTGGTCAGCGCCAGCGACTTGAGCCACTCGCGCACGGTGAGTTGCTCGCTCTCCTCCGTCAGCGGCTGACTGGTCTCGGCGAGGGCGTGGCGGTGCGCCTCGACCGCCGAAAGCCCCAGCCCGGGCTGCGCGGCCTCGAGATCCTTGTACGCCTTGGCACTGTTGTTGAACTCGCCCTGGAGGTCGAGCCTGACCTTGTCCAGCGCGCTGACCTGCGCCGCGCAGAACAGCGCGATCGCCCACTGCTCATCGACGGTCATGCCCTCGGCCGTGCCGCTGGAGAACAACTGGCTGCGCGCATACTGCTTCATGCTGTCCTTGAGCCCCCCGCTGAACGCGCTCTCGAAGTCGAAGAGTGGCACCCTGCCGAGGTCGAGATCGCGCGTCCCCACCGACCACTGCGCCAGCGCGCGCCCGAACCGGTCCACCGTGTAGCTCGGATCGGGGGGCATGCTGGTCGGCGTGCGGAAGGCCACGGTATCGCCGGTCGTCCCCGGCGTCAGCGGATCCGGGCCCTCCAGCCGCACGGAGGTCGCCGCCACCGTCAGCTCCG
>JAYVSF010000095.1:0-2138 GCA_043775605.1 Myxococcales bacterium | reverse complement strand
CCGGAATCGGCCCCGAAGGTCAAGAGAAAGCGCCACACGTCGACGCTGCGGCGCGCCCGTTCGCACCGCTGCATGCTCTCCGTGCGAAGGTAGGGCTAGCCTACCTTCGACCTTCGGAGCCCTGCCAATGCTGCACGTCACCCGCGCCGCCCTCGCCCTTTCCGTCATCGCCGCGGCGTGGTGGCCCCACCAGGCCGCCGACGGCCTGACCGCGCCCGGCGAGCTGGGCGAGTTCGAGCTGCTGCCCGGGCACGTGCCGCTCCTGGCCGCGCTCAAGCCCGGCGTGCTGACCATCGGCGACAAGACCAAGTCGCGCTACGCCATCTCCGCCGGCTACCTCCGCATCGACCAGACCGGCGCCATCGAGGTCCTGGTCGAGCAAGCCGTAGCCGCCGCCGACGTCGAGGCCGAGGCCGCGCGCGCCGACCTGCGCACCGCCGAGGCCGAGCTCGCGAAGTGGGGCGACAAGCCCACCGACGGCGACTGGACCCTCGCCCAGAACCGCCTCCACTGGGCCCAGGCCCGCCTCGACGTCGCCAAGACCTGACTCGCTGCCCTCGCGCCTCAGCCCCCAGCTTCGGGGTCTGGGCGGACTCCCGCCCGTTCGCCCCAGAGCATCCTCCGAGTCTGCGTGCTGGCACCGCCGGCCGCTCACGATGAGCGGCTGGAGTCAGCGCCCGACGTCGATCTCGTTGCTCCCGTCGCCGCCTCACGGTCTGCGCGGTCGCGCCGGAGCGTTGCCAACAGTTCCGCCGGTGAGATGCCTTCGCCCGGCGCAAGCTCGCCGCGGGTGCGCTCCACCAGATCGTGTTGCTCGGCCGTGAGCGGGTCGCCATCGCCGTCGCCACCGGCGTCGTCGAACACCGTCACCATCGAGCCCTCGGTCAGGGCAATCTCGTCGGCGACGATGACGCCGTTGCGGACACGGGCCGAGAACATGCGGCTCATGACGGTACCGTAGCACGCCGCACCGACGTCCCGACTACAGGCCGACTGACAGAGGCCCCTAGCTAGGTACTCGCTCTCAGGTGGCGTACAGGGTGGAGATTGCTCCGACTGCGGAGTTGTCGCGATCGTAGTAGCTCACCATGGTCGAGTCGTCGGCGCCGACGCCGACGCTGGTGTAGAGGCCGACGTCGGGGCCGGGTTCGGTGATGCCGCCGCGGATGTGCGAGTCGGGCACCGAGATCGGGCCGTCGGGCACGCCGTCGACGAACTCCCACTCCTTGTTGTCGATGCGGCCGGCCCCGGGGTGGCGGGCCACGACCAGATCGCCGAGGTTCTCGGCGTAGGCCGTGCTCGCCGCGATGGCAACGCCCGGGCTCCCTGGCGCGACGAGTTGATCTCGGCCGCGTCGGAGTTGACTGCGAGGCGGATCCGATCCCGATCCCACTCGTGTTTTCGACGAGGATTGAGGCGCGCCCCGATCGCCAAGTCAGCGGAAGGACGCGCGAACCGTCAAGAACAGCCTGTTCGTGCCGGTTCGGGACCAGGATCGCGTCCGCCTTGGAACGGCCGCATAGGGGTGAACTCGGTCGCGGCACTGCGCCGAGATCGGCCGCTGCTCGTCGCGGCGATCGCGCAGGCTCTGCTGACGCTGCTCGACGCCGCCGGCGAAGCTGCCGGCCTCGACCGCTTGATGAAGTCGAACACCTCGAAGCGGCGCCAGTTGTCGCTGTTCAACCAAGGCGTCATCCTCTGCGCCTCAATCCCCAGGATGGACGAGGACCGGCTCGCGAAGCTGATCACGGCGTACGAGGCGGAGGGCCGCCGGCGTCCGCCGCCATGCGATCTTCCGTGAAATCTTCGGTGTCATTTGAGGGGATGCTTCAGGTACGGTTCACCTATGAGCAACGCCACACCCATGGAGACGGTATCAAAGGTCCCGCCTGTGTTGAAAGACGTCAAGTGCGAGCGGTGCCACTCTACCACCCTGCACCAGCAGAGGGCGGACGGCACCATGGAGTGCTTGGAGTGCATAGCCAGACGAGGGGATCCGGCGCGAGGTCCATATGGAGGCTCGCGCTCGAGTTCATGGATGGTTCGAGTGATCATGCTCGGCGCAGTCGTCGTGGGCACGATCTACGTGGCATTCTTGGTTCGCGGTCGAGCCGCCGACCTGGGAGTCGATGTCTCAT
>JAYVSF010000094.1:0-8128 GCA_043775605.1 Myxococcales bacterium | reverse complement strand
GGCCGGCGCGCGGCGCGCTGATGCCGTGGCTGGTGACCCGCGGCGAGCTGGTCGGCGCCACCACCGGCGGCCCCACGACGGTGATAGGGCCGGGCTCCGCGCCGACGCCCGGCACGGGCGTTGGCCGGTGGGGGAGGTCGTGAGGTGAGCCCGCGCGCATCGAGCCTGCCGCCGCTGGTCCAGGCGCTGCGCCGGCGCGAGTTCGCTCTCGACGACTGGGGCGCGCGCGCGACCGATGGCCTGGTCGCCTGGCGACGACGCGACGGCGTCGAGGTCCGGGCCGGCGGCCAGGAGCTGCGCCAGTACCGCGCCCTGGTCCATCGCGACCAGCCCGGCGGCCGCGGCAGCGCGCTGCTCGACGTCGACGCCGGGGCCCCGCTGTACGAGCTGGTCGGCGAGGCGGTCGAGCGCGCGCTGGCCACCATCGGCCCGGCCTGGCGATCGCCACCGGCCGCGGCGCCGGCCCGGGTCGCTGTCGCCGATCCCGCGATCGGCGACGACCGCCTCGACGATGTCGCCGATCAGCTCGATCAGACGATCGCGGCGGCGGCGCGGGCGGCCGGCGCCGAGTTGGCCATCGTCGAGCTCGAGGTGGTGCGGCAGACGGTGACCCTCGCCACCAGCCGCGGCCTCGAGGCGGCGTGGCCCGAGACCGAGCTCGACCTGCGGCTCGAGCTGATCCGCGGCGGCCGAAGCGCGAGCGTGCGCCGCCGGGCCCGCCGGCTGGTCGACCTCGAGGTCGCGCCCGCGATCGCCGCCGCGCGGGCCCAGGCCGATCGCATGGCCGCCGCCGAGCCGACGCCGACCGGCCGGGTCGCGATCGTGCTCGAGGCCGCCGCGTTGCTCCACGGTGGCCTCGGCCTGCTGGCCGCGTTCGTCGGCCAGGCCGATCCCGGGCTCGAGCGCCAGGGCCTGGTCGCCGCCCGGCTGCAGCGGCCGATCGTCGCCGGCGCCGCCACCACCGCCGAGCCGCTGACCCTGACCAGCGATGGCACCCTGCCCTACGGCCTGGCCTCGGCCCCGGTCGGCGACACCGGCGATCCGATCCGGCGGTTCGCGCTGGTCGAGCGCGGCATGGTCGCCGGGCTGGCCCTCGACGGCCGCGAAGCCGCGCTGCGCGGCGCCCAGGCCAACGGTGGGGTCCGCGGCCTGGTCGTGCCGGCTGGCGCCACCGACGGCGCAGCGCTGGTCGCCGGGCCCGATCCGACCCTGGAGGTGCTGGCCCTGCGCTGGCTCGAGCTCGAGCCGATGACCGGCCGCTTCCGGGCCCGCATCGCGCTCGGTCGGCTGCACCTCGGCGGCGTCGGCGGCTCGGTGCGCGACGTCCGCGACGGCCTGATCGGCGGCGACGCGCTGGCGGCGCTGGCCCTGGCCCGACGCTCGCGCGAGGTGATCGCGACGCCCAGCTACCGCGGCCCGACGTGGTGGGCGCTGGGCGAGCTGATCGTCACCTGAGCCGGCGCGCGCTGACGGCCACCGGCGACCGTGGTACACGACGGCTACGCGCGAGAGTGGCGGAACTGGTAGACGCGCCGGATTTAGGTTCCGGTGTCGAAAGACGTGCGGGTTCGAGTCCCGCCTCTCGCACGCTCCGTCGCCGCCGACGACGACGGTCAGCGCGGAAACAGGGTGTCGCGCTGCGCGATGACGGCGGCGCACGTGGTGCCGGCCGGCACCCGCACCGCCCGGAACGTCGACGGGTTGCCCGGCTGCTGGGTGACCACCGGGTTGAGGTTCTTGACCGCCCCGATCTGGCCCGCCGTGCACGGCGCGCCGGTCGCGAGGTGGCAGCCGAGGATGCCCTGCTCGAGGCTGGCGTCGATGTCGCCGAGCAGGAGGTCCGACGAGAACACCTGGCCGGACAGCGCGAAGCGGGTGCGCAGTGCGACGTAGACCTCGTCGAGATCGACCGCCGGCACGTTCGACGCGCGCACGGTGGCGCCGGGCTTGCCGTCGGCCTCCTGATCGCAGGCGCAGTTGGCGCCGATCGCCAGGTTGCAGGGCGTGTCGATCGACGGCGGGCAGAACCGGAAGGCGCCGTTGCCATCGGCCTCGGGCAACGGCGCGGTCGCCATGGTCCGGCTCTCGAGCACCGCGCCGAGCACCAGCACGAACTGGCCGGTCGACAGGCTCGCGCAGGTCGCATCGGCCGACGACAGCGTGCCGGTGCCGGTGACGCCCGCGACCGAGGCCACGGTCGCCTGCGGCACCTCGAAGTGGATCGGCCGATCCTGGCCGGCGATCGGGACGTCGGGGATCTGGATCGAGCAGGCCGAGGCCACGATGTCGACCTGGGTCCCGTGCTGGACCAGATCGAGCGCGATCAGCAACTCGGCGGTGGTGTCGACCTCGACCAGGCCCGAGGCGTTGACGTGGACGTTGAGCGTGCCGAGCACCGCGGCCCGGCCGTCGAGCGCGAAGTGGCCGCCCGGCACGCACTGCTCGCCGAACACGCGCGCGTCAGGGCCAGCGCCGGCGGTGCCAGCGCCGCAGCCGGTCGCAGCCGCCACGGCCAGCCCGATGGCCACGACCGAGCCGATGACCGTGCGCGCCTGCCGCATCGCGCGGACCATACACCGTTGCCCGCGCGCGGCGGGCAGTGATATCTCGACCAGCGTGTCGCTCGCAGGTTCACAGGGTTGGTCAGGATCAACCCTGTGTTGTCGAGCGGCGCTCGCCGTCGCCGGGCTCGCCGCGGTCCCGGGTGCCGCCGCGAGTCCCGTCGAGGTCTTCGGGCTCGGCAGTCGCCACGCCGCGCAGGCCGGGGTCGGGGTCGCCGCCGTCGACGACGCGGCCGCGCCGCTGGTCAACCCGGCCGGCCTGGCCCGCAGCCGCGGCAAGCGCTTCACCATCGGCGTGCTCGGCGCGTTCGCCAACCTCGCGATCAACGATCGCCGGACCGGCCTCGACGCGCCGGTCGGTGGCCTGCTGGCGCTGACCGCACCCGCGCCGCTCGGCGGTCCGCTGGCCGGACGGCTGCACGTCGGCCTCGCCATGTACGTGCTGCCCGGCTCGCTGGCCCGGATCGTCGCCCGCTTCCCCGACGAGCCGTTCTATCCGTACTACCAGGGCCGCACCGAGCGGATGGTGATCATCCCGGCGCTCGCGGTCCGGGTCCGCGACGATCTCGACGTCGGCATCGCCGCCAACTTCCTGGCCGGGCTCGGCGGCGGCCTGACCGCCAGCGAGGGCGAGACCCGCGCGATCGAGGCCAACGTCGACGAGCGGGTGCCGTCAGTGGCGCGGCTGATCGCCGGCGTGACCTGGGCCGCGCGCGCCGACCTCCGGCTCGGCCTCGCGCTGCATCAGCGCTTCGAGATCCCGTTCGCCACCGTCGCCCGCACCGAGGTCGCAGGCGAGCCGATCGATCTCGACCTCGCCGCCAGCGGTCAGTTCTCGCCGGCCCAGGCCACCGTCGGCGCGACCTGGTCGCACGCCGGCTCGCACCTCAGCCTCGACGTCACCTACGCCCGCTGGTCGACCTACCCGGGGCCGTTCGTGGCGGTGAAGAGCGCGCTGCCGCTGGTCGGCCCGCTGGCCGCGGCCTTGCCGGCGGTGCCCTGGCACGACACCTTCGCCGCCCGCACCGGCGGCGAGCTCGCCCTCGGCGCGCTCACGCTGCGCGCCGGCTACGGCTTCGAGACCTCGCCGGTGCCCGCGGACCAGCCCGGCGTCACCAACTTGCTCGACGGGCCCAAGCACACCATCGGCCTCGGCGCCGGCTGGAGCTGGCCGCGCGCGGTCGGCGGCAAGGAGCTGCGGCTCGACGTCCACCTCCAGACCCAGGTGGTCGGCCAGCGCCGGCTGCGCAAGCGGCTCCTCGCGGCCGGCGCCGACGGCGGCTCGTTCGACGGGCTGCGCGACGAGGTCGTCGACGACCCCAACGATCCAGCGACGCTCGGCGTGCAGCTCTCGAACCCCGGCTATCCGTCGATCGCCAGCGGCGGCCAGGTGTTCTCGGGCGGCGTGACCATGGAGGTCGGGCTGTGAACGGCCGCGCGCGCGCAACGTGCGTGCTGGTCGCGGCGATCGTCGCGCTCGCGTTCGCGCTGGCGCCGACCGCGCCCGCGGCCGGCGATCCCCTCGACGAGTTCGGCTTCGGCGGCGCCGCCGCTGGCACCGCCGGGGCGCGCACCGCCACCGCGACCGGGCCCGAGGCCGCGCACCACAATCCCGCCGGCATAGCGCTCGGCGACGAGCCGACGGTCATGATCGGCTGGGGCTACGGCGCGATGCACCTGCAGCTCGATGGCCGCCCGACCGACGTCCTCGACGCCCACGGCACCTCGCTCGGGCTGGCGGTGCCGATCCGGGTCAGCCCGACGGTGCGCCTCGGCGCTGGCCTGGCGCTGTACCTGCCCGATCCGTTCCTGGCCCGGGTCCAGCTCCGCCCGCTGACCGAGCCGAACTTCGTGCTGCTCGGCAACGATCCACACCGGGTCGTGGTCGAGCCCGTGGTCGGCCTGGCCTACGCCGACAAGCTCGCGGTCGGGGTCGGCGCGTCGATCCTCGCCGACGCCCGCAGCCGCCAGCTCGTGTTCGACGTCGGCGTGGTCGGCGGCGAGAAGGTCGGCCAGGCCGCGCTCGACGTCGAGCTGCCGCTGCGGGCGGCGCCGCTGCTCGGGCTCTGGCTGCGGCCCGACCCGCGGGTCCGGGCCGGGGTCACCTGGCGCGGCGAGCTGTCGCTCGATCTCGCGCTCGACATCCGGGCCAACGTCCAGGTCGCGGGCGTGGTCACCGGCGACGTCCTGGTCGCGGTGCGGGCCCGCAACTACTTCACGCCCGGCCGGCTGACCGGCGGCCTCGCGGTCGACGTCAGCGACGACCTGACCGTGGCCGCCGACGTCGCCTGGAACCGGTGGTCGGCGTACCCGCCGCCGCCTGACCTGTCGGTGCTGATCGCGCTCGACCTCACGCCGCCGCTGGTCGCGACCGATCGCCCGCCGTCCAACTTCCACGACACCGTCGACGTCCGGGTCGGCGGCGAGTACCGGCGGCCGGGCGGCCTGGGCCTGGCGGCGCGCGGCGGCGTCGCCTACCGGCCGTCGCCAGTGCCCGCGCAGCTCGGCCTGACCAGCTACGCCGACGGCGATCGGCTCGAGGTCACCGCCGGCGGCGGCGTGCGCCTGGGCTGGGCCCCGATCTTCGTCCACCCGATCGATCTCGATCTCGCGCTGCAGTGGCAGCACCTCGACGGCCGGCTGACGGTCAAGGACGCCGGCCTGGTGCCGGGCCAGGCGTTCTCGTCGAGCGGCGACGTCGTCCACCTCGGACTGACCTCGACGGTGAGGTTCTAGTGAGCCTTGGCCAACGATGCCTCGCCACGTTTGCGGCGCTCGCGATCGTCGCGCTCGCCGGCTGCGGGCTCGGGCCGGGGGCCGATGGCGGCGGCGCCACGATCGGCGACGGCATCGCGCCCTGGACCGATCTCGGCCCCGCCGCGATCTGCGTCGGCAACGAGTACCTTGGCCCGCCGGCCTCGCCGCCGGGCGGCTTCTGCTTCGCGCGCAGCCGGCCCGAGTCGCCGTGCCGCACCGACGCCGACTGCGGGTCGCGCGAGGCCTGCACCTGCGGCAGCTGCACCGTGCAGTACTGCACCTCGGCGTCCGACTGCGGCAGCGGCCGGGTCTGCAGCTTCGGCGAACGGCGCTGCGACGTGCCGTGCGCCGACGCCAGCGCGTGCGCGTCCGGCGAGGAGTGTCGCAACGGCGCGTGCCGCGGTCGATGCGAGACCTCGGCCGAGTGCCAGCTCGGCGAGGTCTGCAGCAGCCGCAACGTCTGCGTCACCGACGCGTGCGCGGCCGACGCCGCCTGCATGGCCAGCGAGAGCTGCCACATCCAGCGGGTGCCGCGGGTCGTGCTCGAGCCGAGCCCGCTGGCCGGGGCCGCCAGCCCGCGGGTCACGCTCTACCTCGAGATCGGCGACGCGGTGCAGCCGGCCCGGCGCGCGATCTGGCGAGCCCGGTCCGCCGACGGCCAGCGGTTCCGCCTCGACCCCGCCCACCCGGTGCTCGAGGACGGTGGGGTCGCGCACGCGCCGTCGGCGATCGTCACCGACGACGGCGGCGTCACCCTCTACTACGAGGCCGGCGACGGCGCCGCGCTCAAGGTCGCGCGCTCCGCTGACGGGATCGATTTCGGCGCCGCCACGATCGCGCTGGCCGGCGGTGCTGGGGCGGCCGCGGTGCGGGCGCCGTCCGCGGTGGTCCTGCCCGACGGCTCGGTCGCGGTCTACTACCAGCAGGGCGACGGCGCCGCGATCGCGCTGGCGACCGGCGCGGTCGGCGGGCCGCTCACCGGCCGCGGTCCGGTGCTGACCCCGGCCCAGGCCACCGTCCTGCCCGGCCGACCGCGTGAGCCGTTCTGGGCCGACGTGGTCGCGGTCCGGAGCCCGCACGCCGCGATCACCCTGGGCCCGGCCGGCCCGTCGCTGCGGCTGTGGTTCGCCGGCTTCGGCCGCGAGAGCGCGGCCTCGCAGCAGTTCGGCGAGGAGGTCCCGATCCCGCCCAACTTCTCGATCGGCTACGCCGCTGGCGACGTCGAGGATCCGGGCGCGCTGGTGCCGTGGCGCTACGGCCCGGTGGCCGACCGGGTCGACGCGTTCCTCGATCACCGCGAGGAGCTGGGTCCGGCTGTGATCCAGCTCGTCGACGGCGACGGCGCCCGGCCTGCGTACCTCATGTATTACGTCGAGGCGACCCCGACCGCGCAGGCCATGGGCGCCGCCGGGCCGTTCGACCTCGGTCGCCTGGGCGTGCTGGCCAACGGTGTCGCCCGCTGAGATTCCTTCACACGTTCGAACGCTTCCCGGGATTACTCGAGCCGGCTCGCGCGTCGATCCGCTACCGGGTGAGGTCGTTTTCTGGACCCGCACCGCATGTGGATCCTACGATTATCTTCCCCGCCGGCATGTCGCCGGGAACGGGTCGCTCTCGAGGCACCGACACCATGTTCGCAGTCATCGGCAACGTCATCGCAGGCGTGCTCGCGCTCAGCCTGTTCGCCGCCACCATCCGCCTCAGCCGGTAACGGCCGACGAGCTCACAGGGTTGGCCAAAACCAACCCTGGGTTGTCGATCGATCGGTCCGGCACCGGAGTGCCGGCCCGATCTGTACGGAATCTGAGCCGAGGGTTGGTCGGCGCGCCCCGCCGAGTCTTCGGAGACCTCATTCTGACCAACCCTCTCAGGGGTCGCCGGCGGGGGCCTGGACCTGGAGGTCCTTGGTGAACCGGAAGGTCTTGCCCGACTCGATCTTCACCTGGTAGGTGAACTTCTCGCGGCCGACGGTGAAGGTCAGCTTGTGGGTCCCGGGTGACAGCGCGATCTTTCCCTGCAGGGTGATGGGCGTCATCTTGCCGGTCGCGGCGCCATCGATCGAGACCTGCGCCCACGGCGTGGTCGACGCGATCAGGTAGCCGTCCGCGCCGGTGTCGGCGTCGATCTTGGCCCTGGGATCGACCCGGGGCTCGGTCCGCGGCTTGGGCTCGGTCCGCGGCTTGGGCTCGGTGCGGACCTTGGGGTCGACCTTCGGCTCGGTGCGAGGAGCCGCGGCCCTTATCGCCGGCGTCGCGGGCCGATCGTGGCTGGCGGCTGAACCCGAGCCGGCGCCCGGGTCGGCCATGGCGACCTTGCCGGCATCGCTGCCGGCGCCGGTGCCGGCGCCGGTGCCGGCGGTGACCGCGCCCGCGCCCGAGCCACTGCCGCTCGCGACCGCGACCTGGCCGGCGTCACCGTCGAGCCCGGCGTCGACGATCGTCGCCACCACCGTCGCGCCGCCATCGTCGCTGCCGGCGTCGGTGGCCTCGGCGACCAGCCCGGCGTCGATCACCACCGGCGCGACCGCGATCAGGTCGCAGGCGAAGGCCGCGGCCTTGCCGACCACGACGTCGACCTTGCCCTGGCACGGCACGGTGCCGGCGCGGGCGACCTTGACGGTGTAGCTGGCGGGCGGGAGGTCGGCGACGACCAGCCGGCCGTCGACCGCCACGCCGCGCGAGGTGCCGTCGAGGAACACCTCGGCCGAGCCCGGCTGCGCCAGCTTGATCTCGACGCTGCCAGTGTCGGCCTTGGCGGTGGTCTCGCCCTTGTCGGCGAGGACCACGAACTTCACGACCGCGAACCCGCCG
>JAYVSF010000093.1:0-8831 GCA_043775605.1 Myxococcales bacterium | reverse complement strand
GCGGTGACCAGCTCGAGGTCCTCGTTCAACAAATTCGCGCCGAAGCCGCACAGGGTCTCGTAGTCCGGTCGCCGGACATCGCTCAGGCCCTTGCTCTTGACCTTGACGATGCCCTTGCACGGCATCGGGCAGTCGCCGCACGACAGCTTCTTGGTGATGTACTTGTCGACCTCGGCGCCGTCGAGCTTGAAGCTCTTGCTGCGCAGCGGGAAGTCGCGGCTGCCGACGCCCTTCCAGTTCTTGACCGGGGCGTCGCCGTTCTCGATCGACAGGCTGACCGCGCCGGTGGTGCCGCGATCGGACCACAGCTGGCGCATGGCGGCGACCGGCGCGACGATCTTCATGCCCCGGCGCGGGAACAGCCGGTACATCCAGCCCAGCCACTTCTTGGGCTTGGCCATCCACACGAAGAACCGCATGAACACGCCGATCGAGCTCTTGTACTCGTCGTTGATGCGCTTGCTGATCGCCTTGAACGCCTTCGGATCGGCCAGCGGCACCTCGCCCGAGCCGTGGACCACGATCGCCTTGAGCAGCTTCGAGCCGTAGATTGCGCCGAAGCCCTGGCGGCCGAACGCGTGGTAGCGGTCGTTCATCACCGACGCGATCTTGGCCTGACGCTCGCCGGCCGGGCCGATCGCGCTGACCCCGACGTCGCGGGTGCCGCCGAACCGCTTGCGCAGATCGTCGAACGCCAGAGGGATCTGCTCGCCCCACAGCGAGCCGGCCGGTTCGAACGTCACGTCGCCGTCGCGGATCACCAGCAAGGTCGGGACCGCGGCCTTGCCCCGGACCACCAGCGCGTCGAAGCCGGCCCGGCGCAGGTGGGCGGCCACCGAGCCGCCGGAGTTGGAGTCGGCCCAGGTCCCGGTCAGCGGCGACTTGCCGACGATCTGGATGCGGCCCGAGAACGGCGTGCCGGTGCCGGTCAGGAGGCCGGAGCAGATGGCGAAGCAGGCCTCGGGCGCCAGCGGATCGGCGCCGGTCGGGAAGTGCTTCCACATCAGCCACGCGCCCAGGCCGTAGCCGCCGAGGAACTGGCGGTAGACCTGTTCGTCGACCTCCTCGACCCACGAACGCTGCTCGCCGAGATCGACGTGGAGCACGCGGCCGAGGGCGCCGTGACGGGGACGGGTCGTGGCGAGGGCGGTTTCGGGCACGGCGGGATTGTCGCTTGCGCACGGGGGTGTGGCCAGCACCACGTTCGGAGTTCCTTCCATGCCGTATGATGGCGGCGTGATCGACCGTGGACCAAGGAGGCCCGCGCAGGCCTGGGTGATCCTGGCGCTGGCCGGGTGTGGCTTCAGCCCGAGCGGCGCGACCACCGGCGCGACCGACGCCGTGGTCGACGCGCCATGCGCGGCCGGCTGCTCGGCGGCCGGCGACGAGGCGATCACCTGCGACCCCGACGGCCACCCGGTCCGGCTGGCGTGTCCGTACGGCTGCATCGACCAACCGGGCACGCCGGTGTGCGCGCGGACCTTGATCCCGGCCAACGTCGATCCCGACACGCTGACGACCTTCCAGCTCGATCAGGCGGTCGGCGGCATCCCGTCCGAGGCCGGGTTTCGCATCGCCATCGACACCGACAAGGGCGCCATCTACAAGTACTCGGCCGGCGGCGTGCTGGTGGCGAACATCCGGTCGGAGGTGCAGGGCATCCTGAACAACATCGGCTTCGAGCGGGTGTCGCCGAGCCTGTCGGTGCTCGGGGTGCTGGAGCTGCGGATCGTGGCCGGCTCGACGCTCGACATCTACGGCACCCGCGGCCTGGTGATCATGAGCCGGCTCGACGCGATCATCGACGGCACGGTGCGGGTGGACGCCGGGGCGTGCGACTCGGCGGTGCGGCGGTCGAGCTGTAACGGTGCCGGCGGCGGTCGGGGTGGCGGCGAGCTCGGGATCAACGCGACCGGCTGCGCCCCCGGCGGCCCCGGCACCAACGGGATGCTCGACACCGGCGGCGCCGGCGGCGGGATGGCGACGAGCGGTGGCAACGGCGGGACCTCGGGCACCGCGCCCGGCGGGACCATCGCCGCCGATCTGTCGACGTGCGCGCCCGAGAGCCTGGTGCCGCTCGGCGGTGGCGGCGGTGGCGGTCACGCGCTCGGCGGCAACGGCGGCGGCGGCGGTGGCGCGTTGCAGATCACCTCGTACGGCACGTTGCGGCTGAGCTCGACCGCCGTGGTCACCGCGGTCGGCGCCGGCGGCCAGGGCACGCTGTTCGCCAACGGCGGCGGTGGTGGCGCGGGCGCCGGCGGGGCGCTCCTGCTCGAGGCGCCGACGGTCGAGGTCCTCGGCGCGGCGGTCAGCACCGCCGGCGGTGGTGGCGGCGGCGGCCGGGTCACGGGCGCGAACGGCGAGGCCGGCCGGGCCGACGGCATGCCCGCGCTCGGCGGCGTCGGCGACGGCTCGACCTCGACCGACGGCCTCGGCGGCAACGGCGCGATCAACTCGGTCGCCGCGCTGCCTGGCGCCAGCAACCTCGCCGGCATGCTCGACGGCACCGGCGGCGGCGGCGGCGGGCTCGGCCGGATCCGGATCAACAACCTGCGCGGCGACGCCGTCGACGGCGCGCGCTTCGTCGGGCGCTTCAGCGCCGGCCGCACGATCCGCAAGCCGCCCGCGCCCTGACAGGGGTCAGGTGAACGCGAGCGTGAGGGCGACGCCGACGGCGACGAGCACGATCGCGACCACCGCCCAGATCCAGGCTCGGCCGCCGGTGCTGCCCGGGTTGATGGAGGGACGGCTGCGCTCGGCGCCGACGATCGCGGTCGGGATCCCCGCGGCCGGGCCCGGCGGTCGGCCCGAGCCGGGCGGCGGCACGAAGCGCTCGGGCGGCGGTGCCCGGCCGTCGAGGATCGCGACCGCCTCGGTCAGCGAGCCCAGCCGGTGGTCCTTGTCCTTGACCAGCATCCGGTCGATCAGCGCGACCACCGCCGGCGGCGTGCCGGGCGGCAGCAGCTCGAGCGGCGGTGCCTGGGTCAGGTGGGCGGCCATCTGCTCGTAGAGGTTGCGGCCGACCAGCGGTGCGCGACCGACCAGCATCTCGAAGTACAGGCAGCCGAGCGCGTAAATGTCGGCGCGGGTATCGACCATCTTGGCGCTGCGAAACTGCTCGGGCGCCATGTAGGTCGCCGTGCCCATGTGGGCGTTGGTGGCGGTCTGGACGTTGTTGGCGTCGGCGACCTTGGCGATGCCGAAGTCGAGGACCTTGGGCCGCAGCCCCTGCGGGTCGGCGATCAGCATCACGTTCTCGGGCTTGAGGTCGCGGTGGATGATCCCGAGGGTGTGGGCCGCGGCGAGCGCGTCGGCCAGCGCGCGCATCACCGGCAGCGCCTGCGGCAGCGGCAGCGGTCCGTACGCGGCGATGTAGTCGCGCAGGTTGCGGCCGTTGATGAGCTCCATGACGATGCACAGCTCGCCGCTGGGCCCGACCAGGACGTCGAAGACGTCGATCACGCCGGGGTGATGGATCTTGCCCATTGCCCGGGCCTCGTTCATGAAGCGCTCGGCCACCGCCGGGTTGCTGACCAGGTGGGGCAACAGCGCCTTGAGCGCGACCCGGCGACCGACGTTGGTGTCCGTCGCGATGTAGACCCGGGCCATCCCACCCTCGGCGAGCAGCTGCTCGACCTGGTACTGGCCGACCTTGCTCCCGACCAGATCGCCGATGGTCACGACATCACCGATCTCGACGAGACCCGGCCCACCACCGTCGGCGCGCGGTGGTCATCGGGGCTGGCCGAGCTCGCCAAGGGCGCGGACGGCGTCGCGGGCGCGCTCGATGTCCTCGGCGGCCTGGCTCAGCGCCGACGACACGATCTGGACCGAGTCGGTCGAGTCCATCATCGCGGTCTCGTCGCTGGCGGCGCGCATCGACGCGCGCAGCGAGGCCAGGGTGTCCTGCAGCACCGCGAGCTGCTCGGTCATCGCGGCGGTCGACGGCGCCGCGACGCTGGCAGCCTGCGCGGCCTGGGCCGGGGCGCCCGACCCGGCGGCGATCGCGGACGCCAGGTCGGCCTCGAGCGTGGACCGGCGGCGGCGCTCGCCGTCGAGCTCGGCCTCCATCGCGCGGGCCTCGGCGGCCTCGCCCTCGAGCCGTCCGCGCAGGCGCTCGATGTCGGCCTCGAGCTCCTCGACCCGGCTACGGTCGGCGGCGGCCTCGGCGGCCGCACGCTGGAGCTGGGTGAGCTGATCGGCCAGCTCGCCGGCGCGCCGCTCGGCCTGGTCGGCGCGACGGGTGGTGGCGCCCAGCTCGTCCTCGGTGCGGGCCAGGTCGCGACCGAGCTGCTCGACGCGCTCGCCGACGGCCGCGGCGTCGCCCGCACCGGCGCTGAGGGCCTGGGCCCGCTCGCTGGTGGCGGTGACCTCGGCCTCGAGCCGGGCGATCCGCTCCTGGCCAGCGGCGATCGCGGCCTCGAGCTGGGCGATGCGGGCGGTCGCGGTCCCGGCGCTGGCCTCGAGGGCGGCGCCGTCGGCGTCGGTGCGCAGCTTGTCGGCGGCGGCCAGCTTGGCCTCGAGTTCGTGCAGGCTCGCGGTCGCGGTGGCGAGCCGAGCGTCGTCGCCGTCGCTCGCGGTCGCCTGGGCCGCCGCGAGGCGTTGCTCGATCAGCGCGACCTCGGCCTCGGCGTCCTCGGCCCGGCGCTTGGCGACGTGGCTCAGCTGCTCGAGCTCGCTGATCCGGGTCTCGGCCTCGGCGAGTTGCCGGCCGGCGTCGGCGGCGTGCTTGGCGGCGTCGGTGGCGCGCTGCTCGGCGTCGGCGTCGGCGGCGTGCTTGGCGGCGTCGGTGGCGCGCTGCTCGGCGTCGGCGGCGTGCTTGGCGGCGTCGGCGGCGCGCTGCTCGGCGTCAGTGGCGCGCTGCTCGGCGTCGGCGGCGCGGGTCACCAGCGTCGGATCGACCGTACCCTGGGCCGCGGCAGCGCGGGCGGCCGCCAGATCCTGCTCGAGCTGCGTGTGGCGCGCGCCGGCCTCGTCGAGCTGACGGACCAGCTCGCTGGCCCTGGTGGCGTGCCCGGCGGCCTGCTCTGCGGCCGCGGCCAGCGCCGCGACCTTGGCGTCGGCGGCGGCGACCTTGGCGCCGGCCTGACGGTCGGCCTCGGCGGCGCGCGCGGCGGCCTCGGCGATCTTCGCCTCCGCGGCCGCGACCTTGGCGTCGGCGGCCGCGACCTTGGCGTCGGCGGTGGCGAGCTGCTGCGCGGTCCCGGCGTCACTGGCGGTGGCTGCGGCGCCGGCGGTGGCGACCGCCTCCTGGGCCCGCCGCTCGGCGTCGGCGAGCTTGTCGCCGAGGGTGCGCTCGGTCAGGGCCACCTTGTCGGTCAGATCCTCGACCTGCGCGACCTCGTCGGCCATACGGGCCGCGAGGCTGACCAGCCGCTGCTCGAAGTCCTGGGCTCGGGCCACCGTCTGGGCGGTCCGGGCCGCGTGCTCGCCGGCCAGGGTCTCGGCGTCGAGCGCGCGCTTGAGCGCCGCGCTGGTCCGGGCCTCGCCATCGATGGCCCGGTGCTCGGCGGCGTCGGCCTGCTTCTCGGTGTCCTCGAGGCGGGCCCGGAGATCGACCATGCGGGCGTCGAGCTCGCCGTTGAGGGCCTCCAGCTCCTCGGCACGCGCGCCGAGGCTCGCGTGCTGGGCCGGATCGGTGGCGGCGGCGCGGGTCGCGGTCAGCTCGGCCTCGAGCTCCACGATCCGCTTGTCGGCCGCGGCGACGTTCTCGGCGGCGACCACGCCGGACTGGGTCTCGGCGATCAGCAGATCCTCGGTGACCGACGCCAGCTCCTGCCGCAGCTCGGCGATCTGCGCCGCGAGCGAGGTGCGTTCGGCGGCCGCACCCTCGACCAGCTCCCTGGCGGTGGCGAGCTCGGCGGCGGCGCTCTCGGCCTGCTGCCTGGCGGTGGCGAGCTCGGCGGCGGCGCTCTCGGTCCGCTCGCGCTCACCGGTGCGCTCGACCTCGCGCCGCGCGCGTTCGGTCGCCCGCTCGGCCTCGATCCCCTCGCGCTCGTGGGCCGCGGTGGTCGCCAGCTTCTGCGCCGGCGCGATCGCCGCCTCGGCGCGCTGGGCCCGGCCCTCGAGCTCGACCGTGATCCGGTCGCGATCGGCGCGCGCGGTCGCGAGCTGGAGCTTCAGCTCGTTGCGCTCCTGCTCGATCAGGCCGAGCTCGTCGCGGACCCGGTCGCGCTCCGACGACGCCTCGCCCAGCCGCTCGGTGGCGTCCTCGAGCTGGGCCTCGAGCCCCGTGACCCGCTGCTGCGTGGTCAGGAGCTTGGCCGCAAGGTTCGCGGCGCGATCGCGGGTGGTCTGCTCTTCGCCGGCGGCGGCGGCGGTGGCGGCGGCCGCCGACGTCACGGTCGCGGCCGCCTCGAGCCCCGGCTGCATCGCGGTGTCGCGCTGGGGCAGCCCCTCGTCCTGGGTGCGGGTCAGCTGGTCCTCGAGCCGGTCGGCTCGATGCATCGCCTCGTCGCGCTGGAGCAGGACCGCGGTCAGCTCGTTCGAAGCCGCGCGGGCGTGCGTGTTCATCTCGCCGATGAGCTCGCCGACCCGGCGGGCCAGGGCGGTGCGCTCCTCCTCGATCGACGCCCGGGTCTTGCGCTCCATCGCCAGCCAGTGTGAGAGCTGGGCGTGGACGCCGGCGGTGGGCGGCAGCGCGCCCTGGGCCCCGACGATCTGGACCAGGATGCTGCCGACCAGGGCGACCTCGCCCGGTGGGACCACCGCCTGGCTGACCCGGTCGCGGCCGACGAACACCCCGTTGGCGCTGCCGAGATCCTCGATCCAGCACTGGGTGCCGTCGAAGAACACCCGGGCGTGGTGCCGCGACATCCGCGGGTCGTCGCTGCGGATGGCGCAGTCGGTCGCGCGGCCAATGACGATCGGGGTCGGCCCCAGCTCGTAGGTGCGGTCGACGCCATCGACGTCGCAGTAGAGCAGCGTCGGCATTCCCTTGCAGCGGACGTTAACACGAGGCCCGGCCGGTGGGATGCCGCGGCGCGCCGATCTGTCGTGGGTCGACCTCCGCGTGGGTTCGGTCCCCGGCCCGAGCTGCGCTCGGAGCCTAGCGCGGCTGGAGCCGGGCCAGGAGCTCCTCGGCGGTGGCGAGGGCCCGGTCGGTGTCGTCGTCGAGCAGGAGGACGTGGCCCATCTTGCGGTCGGGGGCGGGAGTCAGCTTGCCATAGAGGTGGAGGCGGGCCTCGGGCCGGGCCAGCACGTGCTGCCAGGCTGGCTCGCCGTGGCTCCAGAGATCGCCGATCAGGTTGACCATGACCGCGCCCGACAGCAGGCGGGCGTCGCCCAGCGGCAGGCCGCACACCGCGCGCACGTGCTGCTCGAACTGCGAGGTCGCGCAGGCGCCATAGGTGTAGTGGCCGCTGTTGTGGGTGCGGGGCGCGAGCTCGTTGACCAGCAGCGTGCCGTCGGCCAGCTCGAACAGCTCCACCGCCAGCACCCCGACGTGGTCGAGCGCGACCGCGATCCGGGTGGCGAGCGCGATCGCCCGGGCCTCGCGCTCGGGCGGCATCGGCGCCGGCGCCCGGGTGGTGTGGAGAATGTGGCGGCGATGGACGTTCTCTGCCAGCGGGTAGACCCGGACCTCGCCGGCGATGCTGCGGGCCAGGATCACCGAGATCTCGCGGGTGAACGGCACCAGCGCCTCGAGCGTCGATGGGCCGGCGCCGATCCGGTGCCAGGCGGCGAGGGCGTCGGTGAGGGCGTGCGGGCCGTCGGCGCCGGTGGCGGGCTCGAGCCGGGCCTGGCCCTTGCCGTCGTAGCCGGCGCGCCGGGCCTTGAGGATCGCCGGCAGGCCGACCGTGGTGATCGCGGCCGCCAGCTCGTCGTCGCTGCCGACCTCGGCCCAGCGGGCCTGGGCCACGCCGAGCGAATCGAGGAAGCGCTTCTGCACCGCCCGGTCCTGGATGGTCGCGAGCACCGACGGCGCGGGCCGCACCGGCGTGACCTCGGCGATCCGGAGGAGCAGCTCGGCCGGTGTGTGTTCGGTGTCGAGCGTGACCACGCCCGAGCGCTCCGCGACCCGCAGCGCCGCCTCGACGTCGTCGAGCGTGCCAAGCACGAACTCGTCGGCGAACTGCGCGGTCGGGCAGCGGGCGTCGCGATCGAGCACGCAGATCCGGTAGCCCATGCGGCGGGCGACCAGCGCCATCATCCGGCCGAGCTGGCCGCCGCCGATCACGCCGATGGTCGCGCCGGGTAAGAGCGGCTGGCCGGGCGCGGCCTTGGTGGTCACAGGTTGTCCTCGAGCACGTGCTGGGTCTGGGCCTCGCGGTAGGCGGTGAGGCGCTCGCGGATCGCCGGGTACTTGCCGCCGAGCATCGCGGCCGCGAGCAGCGCGGCGTTGACCGCGCCGGCCTCGCCGATGGCCAGGGTCCCGACCGGGACGCCGCGCGGCATCTGCACGATCGACAGCAGCGAGTCGACGCCGGCCAGCATCTTCGATCGCACCGGCACGCCCAGCACCGGCAACACCGTCTTGCTCGCGCACATCCCCGGCAGGTGGGCTGCCCCGCCGGCCCCGGCGATGATGATCTCGAGGCCGCGGTCGACCGCGCTCTCGGCGTAGTCGAACAGCAGATCGGGTGTCCGGTGCGCGGATACGATCTTGCACTCGTGGTCGATGCCGAGCGCGGTCAAGGTCTCGCTGGTGAGGCGCATGGTCTCCCAGTCGCTCTTGCTGCCCATGATGACGCCGACCAGCGGCGACGCGGACAAGGGGGCGGGCTCGGTCATGGGCTCTCTCCGTTGGGATCGTCGTCGCCGGTATCCGTGGTGGTCGCGCGCGGGCCGGCGGCCCGGCGCAGGCGATCGCCGACCGCGGCGCCGAGGCC
>JAYVSF010000092.1:0-14295 GCA_043775605.1 Myxococcales bacterium | reverse complement strand
AAGCCACGGCGGTCGAGCCACTGGGCACAGTCGCGGTCGCAGGCGTCGAGCAGGTGCGCGGTCGGCGGGTCGTTGCCCCACGGGTAGCTGCGGCCGTCGACGCCGCGGGCCGCGAGCTCCCACTGGGCCGCGGTCGGCAGGCGCTTGCCGACGGCGCGGCAGTAGGCGTCGGCCTGGAACCAGGTCACGCAGTTGATCGCATGATCCTGGCGATCGGCGTGGTCGGCGTTGCACGCGTGGCTCCGGTCCCACAGCCGGCGGGCCGACGCCTCGAGCTCGGGCCACTCGACGGTCTCGGCGGCCGGGGTGCAGGTCTGGCACGCGGCGTAGCCCGCGACCGTGACCTCGGTGCGATCGATGCAGTACGCCGACAGGGTCACCTGATGCCGGGGCCGCTCGTCGCTGTCGCCGTCGGAGGTGCCCATCCAGAAGATGCTGGCCGGGATCATCACCATGTCGGTCGGGCAGGTCGGCGGCGGCGACGACGACGCCGCGGCGCCCGGGCCGGTCGCGGACGGCTCGGTGACGGCCGCATCGGCCTCGGCGACGCTGCCGACGCTGCCGCGGCCGGCGGGCACGCGCTCGTGGTCGCGATCGCGGGTCGCGACCAGCACGACGGCGACGGCGATGGCGATGGCACCGGCGGCGACGCCGAGCGGCAGCCCGAGCCGGCGCGGCGTGGGCGCGGGCGCGCGCGCCTTCGTCGCCGACGAGGTGGACTTCACCGCCCCGACGGCCGGCGTGACCGTGGCGGTCGCGGGCCGCGCGCCGCGCAAGGCCGCAGCCATCTCGGCGCAGCTCGCGAAGCGCTTCGCCGGATCGGCCTCGAGGGCCTGCTTGATCACCGCCGCGACCGCCGGATCGATCGCCGGATCGAGCTGCTCGGGCGGCCGGTAGCGGCCGTTGACGATGGCCTCCATCAGGTCGTAATCGCTGTCGCCGCCGAACGGGACCTCGCCGGTCGACAGCTCGTACAGCATCACGCCGAGCGAGAAGACGTCCGAGCAGGGCGTGACGTCCTTGGCCCGGCGGATCTGCTCGGGGCTCATGTAGCTGAGCGTGCCCATCCGGCTCTCGCCGTGGGTCGACTTCTTGCCCTTGCCGGCCATCGCCGCCGACACCTTGGCGATGCCGAAGTCGGTCACCTTGGGCACGAGCACGCCGTCGCGCGGCTGCAGCAAGATGTTGGCCGGCTTGAGGTCGCGATGGATCACGCCGGCGGCGTGGGCGTGGCCGACCGCGTCGAGCACCGCCAGCATGATCCGCTTGACCTCGGCCGGCTGGCGGCGCAGCTCGGCCAGGCGGTCCTCGAGGCTGCCGCCGAGGACGAGCTCCATCACCAGCGCCGCGTGGTCAGGCGTGGCGACGATGTTGACGACCTTGACGATCCCGGGATGATCGAGGTGCTTGGCCTGGATCTTCGCCTCGTCGAGGAAGCGCTGGCGGGCGGCGGGGTTGGCCCGGAACTCGGGCTCGAGGACCTTGAGCGCGTGCAGGGTGTCGAGCACGGTGTGGCGGACGCGGTACACGCGCGCCATCCCGCCGGCGCCGAGCTCGGCCTCGATCTCGTAGTCCCCCACGCGGTCACCCGCGGCAAGCATCGTCGACCACGCTACGTGGCCGCGGCCCGCCGATCAACGGCCGCGGTCCCCGCATGTGGCTACAGCGGCGCGCGGGCGCAGCGAAAGCCGGTGGCCACGCCGCCGACGACCCCTTTGAAGTACGCGCGCCGGGCGACCCGGACGTCGGAGACGTCGCCCGACTTCCAGCTTCCGCCGCGCATGACGTATACCTTGCTCGCCGGTGCGCTCGAGGTCACGACCGGCGGCGGATCGATGACGTTGGCCGCCGTGTAGGGTGCCGACTCGTCGGCGACCCATTCGTACACGTTGCCGGCGAGGTCGAACACGCCGTCGGGGGTGGCGCCACGCGGGAAGGCGCCGACCGACGAGGTCTCGGCGTAGCCGTCACCCCCACGCATGTTGAGCAGTGTGCTCGACGGCGGGGCCTCGCCCCACGGGAAGGTCCGCCCACCAGGACCGCCAGCCGCCAGCTCCCATTCGGGTTCGGTCGGGAGGCGCTTGCCGAACGAGCGACAGTAGGCGTCGGCCTCGACCCACGAGACGCAGTTCATCGGGTGATCGTCGCGATTGGCGCGCTTGCTGTTGCAGGCATCGTCGACGGCGGCGCGGGCCACCCCGCAGCCCGTGCACGCGGCGTAGGCGCGCACCGTCACCTCGGTGCGATCGAGACAGTACGGCGACAGCGTCACCCGATGACGGGGCTGCTCGCCACCCGTCCCGACGCCGGGCGGCGACCCCATCTCGAACGTCGCGCCTGCGATCGCGATCATCGGGGCGGGGCAGCGCGTGGCCGCGCCGCCGGCGGCCGACGGTGAATGCCCGGGTCGTCCGGGATCGGCGCCGCGCGCCGCGAGCTTGATCGCGAGGAGCACGACGGCACCGCCGACCGCCACGAAGGTCGAGGTCCACCATCGCCGGCCGCGGATCGAGCCGCGCGCCTTCATCGTGCCCGGCAGCGTGACGACGGTGGCAGCCGCGGTCGCGAACGGCGCGCCGGCCGGACGCCACGCCGGCGGTGATGACGGGGCGATCGGCAGGAGCTGCGTCTCCGCCGGGGTCGGGTCGCGCCGTGGTACCGGCGTCGCGTCGCGCCGTGGTACCGGCGTCGCGTCGCGGCGCCGTGGCGGTGGCGGCTCGGGCGGCGCGACCGGCATCAGCAGCGTCGCCCCGCTGTCGATCGAGACCGGGCGGGCGCTGCCGAGGGCCGCGGCCATGGCCTCGCAGCGGGCGAAGCGGCGCTCGGGGTCGGGTGCGAGGGCCTGGCGGATGACGGCGGCGAGGTTGGGATCGACGCGCGGCTCGCGCTCCTCGGGCGGGACGTAGCGCCCGTGGATGATCTGATCCATCACGTCGTAGTCGTTCTCGCCGTCGAAGGGGAGCGCGCCGGTGGCGAGCTCGTAGAGCATCGCGCCCAGCGAGAAGATGTCGGAGCGCGGGGTGACGTCCTTGGCCCGCTTGATCTGCTCCGGGCTCATGTAGTTGAGCGTGCCCATGCGGCTGTCGCCGTGGGTCGACTTCTTGCCCGGCCCCGCCAGCTCCGCCGACAGCTTGGCGATGCCGAAGTCGGTGACCTTGGGGATGACCTCCGCGCCGTTGCGCTGCAAGAGCACGTTGGCCGGCTTGAGATCGCGGTGGATGATGCCGGCGGCGTGGGCGTGGCCGACGCCGGCCAACACGCCGGCCATGATCGCGCGGATCTCGTCCGTGCGCCCGCGCAGGCGCGGCAACTCGTCCTCGAGGCTGCCCCCGTCGATCAGCTCCATCACCAGCGCGGCGTGGTCGTCGGTGGCGACGATGCCGGTGACCTTCACGACGTTGGGATGATCGAGGTGCGAGTGCTGGATCCGCGCCTCGTCGAGGAACCGCCGGCGCGCGGTGGCGTTGGTGCGGAACCGCGGGTCGAGCACCTTGAGGGCCACCCGCGACCCGAGCACGACGTGGCGCGCCCGGTACACCGTGGCCATGCCGCCCGCGCCGAGCTCGGCCTCGATCACGTAGTCCCCGATTCGGGCCTTGGGCTCCGCCATTCCTGGCGCGAGGGTACGCGTCGGCCGGCGGAGGCGGCAAGCGACCGCAGGGGCCCGACGGCGGCCACACCCGGCGCCGCGTGATCGTACGGGTACCGGATGTCTTGCGACCGGGCCGGCGGGCCCCGAGGAAATGACCGTGTGATAACGTACGACTCCATCGGGGGTGGTTGGCTGCTCATGTGCATCGGTTCCGTGTCCGTGACCGCCGCCCGCGCGACTTTGCCGCCGAGGTCTCGATGAACTGTCCTGCTTGCAAGCGTCCCAATGCCGAGGGGCTCGACTTCTGCGACTTCTGCGGCACCCCGCTCGGCGGCGCACCGTTCGGCAAGCGCAAGACCGAGATGGAGAGCGCCCCGTCGGCGCCGGTCAAGCACGCCACCCAGATGGAGGCGCCGGCCGCCGATCCGTACGACCCGTTCGCGCCCCGTGCGCCAGCGGCGCCGCGCGGCAACCCGCCGCCGATCGGCGCGCCGCCACCGCCGGCCGGCAAGCGCAAGACCGAGTTCGACGGCGGGGCCCGCAGCGCCAAGGATCCGTTCGCCCCCGCCGGCCTGGCCACCCCGGGCGCTGGCGCCGCCGCGGCCCGCCGCGACGAGCGCTACGCCGGCCGCCGCATCGTCGGCTTCCTGGTCACCTTCGACCGCGCGCCCGACGGCGCGTTCTTCGTGCTGCGCGAGGGCCGCAACCTGCTCGGCCGCGATCCCGAGGGCGACGTGATCGTCGCCGACGACGACACCGTGTCCGCCACCCACGCGGTCATGATCTGCCGCGGCGGCCGGGTGATCATCGACGACGAGAAGTCGCAGAACGGCACTAAGCTCAACGGCGAGGAGGTCATGTCCAAGGTCGACGTCGTCGACGGCGACGTGATCTCGCTCGGCCTGCGGACCCGGCTGCTGTGCCGCCTGCTCGACCACGCCAAGGTCGCCGCGCTGTGGAAGCCGGGGGCCTGACGGTGAAGATCGCCGCCACCGCCGCGCTCGTCCTCTCGCTCGCGCTCGTCGTCCCCGTGCTGGCTCCCGCCAGGGCCCACGCCCAGGCCAGCCAGGACAAGGGCCTGCACATCGAGGGGCTGTCGAGCGCCGCGCCCGGCACGGTCCAGGTCCTGGTCGCCCCCGATCCGGCGCTCGACAGCAAGATCGGGCCGACCCCGGCGGCGAGCGACTTCACGGTCTGGCTGGCCGGCGGCGCCGCCCAGAACCTGTCGGTGGCCCGCAACGGCAGCCGCGGCAAGCCGCTGACCACGATCGTGCTGGTCGACGAGAGCGGCTCGTACAAGACCGGCCACGGCGACAAGGTCGCGCGCCCGACCATCGTCGACTACGTCGGTGGCGCGGGCACCGACGAGCTGGCGCTCATCCTGTTCTCGCAGGAGGCCAAGGTCTACCCGGTCCACACCAGCCCGGCCGACTTCGTCACCGACCTCAACGAGCTGCGCGGGCGCAACGCGCGCGGCGCGACCAGCGTCACCGTCGGCGTCGGCGCCGCGATCGCGCTCGCGATCAAGGAAGGCGAGCCCGGCCTGCGCGAGGTCGTGATCTTCACCGACGCCGGCGACGAGGCCGGCTACGACAAGGACATGTGGGACCGGCTCCTGAACCAGGCCCGCGACGGCGGCGTGCGGGTCAGCACGGTCCTGCCGGTCGCCGAACGTGAGCCCAAGGACACCAAGCACAGCGACTGGGTCTCGACCCTGGCCAAGCTCGAGGAGCTCGCCCGCATCACCGGCGGCTTCGTCCTTCACACCGAGGCCCCCGGCGAGGCCACGACCAGGCTGCGCGACGCCCGCACCGCGCTCAAGAGCTGGCTGATGCTCGAGGGCACGCTGTGCGGCGTGCAGCGCGGCCAGCCGGTTGCGGTCCGGGTCGACTACGTGGCCGGGGGCGCGCGCCAGGCGTCGACCGCCGACGCGACCCTGGCGACGCCGACCTACGCGCCCGGCGCCGAGGCGCGCTGCCCGTCGGCCTGCACCCCCGACTGCGCGGCGTGGGAGGAGTGCCTGGGCAAGGCCTGCGCGGCGCTGCAGTGCGACGCGGGCACGCCGTGCCCCGGCGGCGCGACCTGCGAGGCCGGCCGCTGCGTCGAGGCCTGCACCGCGACCTGCGCGGCCTGGCAGGAGTGTCACGGCGGCGCTTGCACGGCCAAGGCCTGCACCAGCGCCGAGATCTGCGGCATCGGCGCGACCTGCAAGGACGGGACGTGCGCGAAGGCCGCGGGCAAGAGCAGCGGCATGCTGGTGTGGCTCCTGGCCGGGGCCGGCGCGCTCCTGCTGGTGGTCGCGCTGCTGGTGTTGTTCCGCAAGAAGAAGCCCGCGCCGGTGACCGCGGCGCCGTTCGTGGCCGAGCCCGCGCCGGTGATCGAGCCGCTGCCGTCGCCGTCGGCGTCGGCGCCCGACCTCGATCCGCTGCCCGAGACCCACCTGGTCGCGATCGGCGGCTGGGCCACGCCTGGCGAGCGCTGGCGCCTCAACCAGCGCCGGACGCTCGCGGGGGCCTCGGGCGATCCCGCCGACGGCGTCGATCTGCGGTTCGCGATCAAGCAGGTGTCGAGCAAGCACTGCGCGTTCGAGCTCTACCCGTCGGGCGACCTGTGGGTCACCGATCTCGGGTCGAGCAACGGCACCTACGTCAACGGCCGGCGCCTGGTGCCGAAGGCGCGGACCCGGCTGGTGGTCGGCGATCAGGTGAAGCTGTCACAGCAGCTCATCCTCGTGGTCGAGCGCCCGGGCGTGGTCGCCGAGGAGCGGCCGCCCGAGCCGCCGGTGGCTGCCGGCCCCGGGCCCGCCGCCGACGAGGCGCCGGTCAAGACCAAGGCCCGCACCAAGTTCGATCCCGGAGATCGCTGACCCATGACGGCCGGGCCCGCGTTCGTGTTCTCCGCGCGCACCGACGTCGGTCGGCAGCGCGAGCAGAACGAGGACGCGTGCGGCGAGCTCGAGGCGATCGGCGGCGAGCTGCTGATCGTGTGCGACGGCATGGGCGGCCACGAGGCGGGCGAGGTCGCCAGCCGGATCGCGGTCGACACCATCGGCCAGATCTTCCAGAACTCGCCGGCCGACGATCCCGGTGAGCGGCTGCGGGCCGGCTTCCTGGTCGCCAACCAGCGCATCCTGACCCACGCCGATCAGCACGGGCTCGATCGCATGGGCACGACCGCGGTCGCGGCGTTCGTGCGCGACGGCGAGGCCTGGATCGCCCATGTCGGCGACAGCCGCGTCTATCACCTGCGCGGCGGCGCGGTGCTGTGGCGGACCGCCGACCACACCCGGGTCCAGAAGATGGTCGAGCGCGGCATCCTCTCCGCCGAGGAGGCCAAGACTCACGAGGACGCCAACATCGTCACCCGCGCGCTCGGCTTCGCCAAGGGCGAGGAGGCGCCCGACCCCGACATCGCGCCGCGACCGCTGCGCGACGGCGACACGTTGCTCCTGTGCTCCGATGGGCTGCACGACCTGGTGACCGACGCCGAGATCGCCGAGCTGGCGTCGTTCGGTGCGCCGGACGAGGTGACCCTGACCCTGGTCGAGCTGGCCAACCGGCGCGGCGGTCACGACAACGTGTCGGTGACAGTGCTGCGCTGGGGTAAGGCCGAGGTGGCTCGACCGGCCGGGACCCGGCGGACCGCGCTCGAGTTCGGCGACAAGGTGCCGGCGCCGCAGCAGACGCTCGATGGCAGCCGGCGCGCGCCGGGCAAGACCGCGGGCACGTCGGTGAGCAAGGGCACGGCCCCAACCGCGACGACGAAGGCCGCGGGCGACGACGAGCGGCCGAAGCGCGCGATGGTGCTGGTGATCGCCGGGCTGGCGCTGGTCGGGCTGGCCGCCGCGCTGTACCTGATGACCCGCGGCGGTGGCACGAAGAAGAGCGAGCGGCCGCCGAGCGCGGACGCCGGCATGGGCGGGATCGCGCCGACGGTGATCGATGCGGCGCCGATCGCGCCGGGGATGCCGGATGCGGGGACGCCGGTGTCGGACGCCGGCGCGGGGGTGACGGCCGTGAGCTGGGACGTCGACGCCGGCAAGCCGCGGCCGCGCGCCGACGCCGGCACGGGCACGGGCACGGGCTCGGGTTCGGGTTCGGGCTCGGGTTCGGGTTCGGGCTCGGGTTCGGGTTCGGGCTCGGGTTCGGGTTCGGGTTCGGGTTCGGGTTCGGGCTCGGGTTCGGCCACGAAGTCGGGTACGGGTTCGGCGGCGAAGCCCACCGTCGACGCTGGTGTGCCTCCGGCTCCCCGTCCCGCCCACGACGCCGGCGTGCCGGCCGCGCACACGCCCCCGGTCGACGCTGGTGTGCCTCCGGCTCCCCGCACCGCCCACGATGCGGGCGTGCCGGCCACCCACAAGGCCACGCCCGACGCCGGAGTTCACCGGTGATCACCCGCTGGCTGCTCGCGTTGACCCTCGCCCTCACGGCGCTGATCGTCAGCACCGGCGACGCGCACGCCGGCAAGACGTGGTGCGTGTCGGCGTTCGAGCCTGGCCCCGGCTACAACGGCGGCAGCGGCGCGACGACCGAGCGGGACCCGTGCTCCGACAGATGTTTCGGCGGCAGCAGCTGGCACTTCCATGCCTTCCTCAACAAGGGTGGCGCCTGCTTCTCGTGCTGGGACGAGAGCGACAACACGTGCCAGGACCTGGCCAAGGATGAAGGCTACGCGTTCATCAGCTTCTCCTCGTGCGAAGGCGCGTCGATCGCCAGCTACAGCAACGGCGATCAGGGCTGCGTCCCCGACCCGGCAACCCAGCCCCAGCCGCAACCGCAGCCGCAGGCCGATCCCGGTAACACCGCGCCGCCGGTCGCGGTCCCCGACGTCGCGCCGGCCAAGAAGCCGCTGCCGATCCCGCCCAAGCCCAGGCCCACCGACTACGAGGGCGTGATCGTCAAGGTCGGGCCCGGCCCCTACGCGGTGAACACGCCGATCGCGATGACCGGCGGCGCCACCGTCGCCGGCGAGCCCAAGAAGATCCGCCGGGTCGTCGCCGGCGACTTCGTCGTGCTCGGTCCCGACGGCGCCGAGGTCGCGCGCTTCCACGGCAAGCCCAAGGGTCGCAACGTCATCGCCCAGGTCTCGATCCCGGTCGGCGGCGCCGTCACCATCCGCTTCGAGCCCAAGAACATCGTCACCGCGTCGAGCGAGAAGCTGGCCACGATCACGCCGGCCCAGCAGCCGCTGACCGTCGCCGGCTGCCGGGTCCAGGCCGCGCTCGACGGCCCGACCGTGGGAGAGATCCTGGTCGCCGACGCGATCGCCCCGCTGCGCGGGCACTTCGTCGACGCCGCCGGCCAGCCGGCCGCCCCGGCGGCGCTGAACGGCGCCAAGGCCATCTTCGTGGTCGAGATCGCCGGCGAGGAGCAGCGGCTCGACGCCACCCTCGACGCCGCCGGCCTCGCCACCGCGGCGGTGATGATCAAGAAGCCGCAGGCCGACGTCGAGGTGGTCCACGTCCGACTGATCGCCGACGGCGGCCAGAACGACGTCTGCCCGTCGGCCGATGTCGAGGCCAAGACCACCGCGCTCGGGGTCGGCATCGACATCACGCCCGACCCGCGCGCCGACGGCAAGCCGCGCCAGTGCTACGTCGACCGGCCGTGCCCGGTGACCGCGCGCTTCCGGCTGCCGGCCGACCCGACCGCGCGCACCGTCGGCGTCCGGTTCGTGACCAGCCCCGGCCTGGCCCTGACCTCGAGCGCGGGTGGCGCCGGGGCCGCGCTCACCGCCGATCACCCGGGCTCGGTCGACGCGATCTGGAAGGGCACCGTCATCCCCGGCGACGCTGGCGACGTCAGCCTGGTCGTCAACGCCAAGAGCAGCGCGGGCGAGGTCACCGATCAGACATCGATCGACGTCAAGGAGCCGATCGAGCTGCACCTGGCGCCGACGCTCGATCTCGGCACCGTCGCCGCCGGCTCGCCCGCGAACGCCCACTGCGTCGACCTGTCGTTCAAGACCTCGCGCGGCGTGCTCTACCAGCGGTTCCACCTGACCGCGACCCGACCGGCGGGATGCGCCAGCTTCCCGACCATCTTCGACGCCAGCAAGGGCGTCGGCGCTGCGCTGTACGGCGGCGGCGCCACCGTCGAGATCGGCGACGGCCTGAGCGTGCGGCTGTGCCTGGCCAAGATCCCGCGCTGCGCCGCCGAGTCGCCGAAGCCGGCGATCCTCACCGTCGCCGCGGTGGCCGACGACTTCCCCGAGCAGCACGTCGAGGTCGCGGTGTCGTGGCAGGTCTCGGGCCGCAGCCTCCTGGCCTGCTGGTGGTGGCTGATCGCGATCGTCGGCGGCACGCTGTTCGTGGTGGTGGTCGGCTACGGCTTCGTCCGGCCGTGGCGGTTCGCCGTCGACGACCAGGTCCAGCTCGCCGGCAAGCGCGAGCAACTGGCCCGCGCGGTCGGGCGCCGGCTGCGTGATCTGCCGGGCGGTCGCACCGGCTGGTACCGCTCGGCCGCGGTCGGCCTGCTCGACAACGGCCAAGCCACCGCCAAGCTCGGCACCGTGCTGGTCGAGCTCCACGCCCGCCGGGGCGAGGTGATCATCAAGTGCCGCGGCGGCCTCGAGCGGGTCAGCCCGCAGTCCAAGAAGCTCGAGCCGGTCGCCGAGGCCGCGACCAAGGACGGCCACGTCGCCAGCAAGAACGTCGTCTACAGCGCCGGGTCGCTGTTCTTCCAGCTCAAATGAAGCCTCGCCTGCTCACCAAGCTCCTCGCCGCGCTGGTCGTGTCCGCCATCGTCCTCGCGGCGCCGCGCCCGGCCGCCGCCGACACCGAGTGGGTGCTGATGCTCGACAACTCGTCGAGCATGAGCGGGCCGACCCCGTACTCCGAGAACGGCGTGTTCGTGAAGAACATCCCGGCCCAGGACCCCGATCGCCTGGCGGTGATCGCGACCCTGGTGTTCCGGGCGCTGATGGGCCCCGACGACAAGCTGACCATCCTCACGTTCGACAGCCGCCACGGCCCCGGCCAGTTCACGTTGGTGCCGAACGACCCGGCCCAGATCCGCGGCCTGTTCTTCGGCGAGGCGACCTACATGGTCGGCCCGCTGCGCGAGGCCCGCCGGATCCTCGAGGGCTCGAAGGCCCGGACCCGGATCCTGATCCTCGCCACCGACGGCGCGCCCGGCCCCGAGCAGGCAGGGGCCAAGGAGATCGACGCCCACGACGCCCGCGCGCTGCTCGGCCTCGATCCCGGCCCGGCGCCGTTCGAGGTGATCTCGCTGGCCCTGGCGTCGAGCCCCGAGAGCCGGACGATGATGCACGCGTTCCTCGGCCCGCTCGGCCGGCTCGAGGAGATCGACAACCCCACCGGCCTGGTCGCCGCGTTCACCAACGTGTTCGCCAGCTCGATCCGGTCGCGTCCGGAAACCGGACGACTCGAGCCGGGCGGCCGCTACCCGTTCACGGTCGGCAAGTACGTCACCGACGTCTGGGTCGCCGCCGCCACCGAGCGCACCACCGGCCCGTTCGCCGGCGCGCTCACCGCCGACGCCCGGCCGATCCCGGCGGTCGACGCCGGCGACGCCGGTTGCAACCCGCGGCCCTGCCACGCCTACCAGGTGTTCAAGACCAGCCACGATCCCAAGCAGGAGTCGAAGTTCATCCTGTCGTTGCCGCCCGGCGGCGGGCCGATCGCGTACGGCATCGTCATGAAGTACGAGCTGACCGCCGAGATCGTGTCGGCGCCGACCAAGGCCCGGCTCGGCGAGGACGTCGAGGTGGTGGCCCGCATCGTCTGGCAGGGCACGACCTTCAACGACCCCGCGTTCTTTGCCGCCGACGGCTTCAAGCCGACGCTCAAGCTCGGCGCCGGCGAGGTGCCGCTGACCGCGAAGGGCGACGGCACGTTCATCGGCACGATCCCGGCCCAGGGCGCGGGCGGCACCGGCACCCTGCAGGCGGTGTTCGCCAATCGCTGGATCTCGCTGGTCGGCGACCGGCCGCTGGCTCTCGACGAGTGGGTGCCGCTCGAGCTCAAGGTCGGCGCGATCGACTTCGGCACCTGGACCGGCGAACGCAAGGCCACGCAGCGCTGCATCGACCTCGACCTCGCCGGCTCGGTCAACGCCGACAAGGTGCCGATCGAGGCGCTCGCCCGTGGCCTGAGCAAGGGCTACCGGCTGCTCGCCCCGAGCCCGCTGATGGTCAAGGACGGCAAGGCGCGGGTGTGCCTGAGCGCGCCCGGCTGCTGCACCGCCGCCGGCACCGGCGCGACCCTGACCCTGCGCGGCGTCGATCCCCACTACCACGCCGGCGCGCTCGCGGCGCCGCTCGCTTACCACGTGCGCAAGACGCCGCTGCTCACCTGTTGGTGGCCCTACATCGCCGGCGCGATCGGCACGATCATCTTCATCATCATCGTCGTCGGCCTGATCCGGCCCCGCGACTTCGACAAGGAGGAGGTCATCCGCCTGGCCAAGAACGAGCAGGCCCTGGCCCGCGCCAACGGCCGCCGGCTGCGCGACCTGCCCGGCGGCAAGCGCGGCTTCTACCGCAACGCCCGGATCGCGCTCGACGGCGCCGGCAACGCGGTCGGCGGCACCAGCGGCGCCAGCGTGATCCTGCGCGCCGCCAAGGGCGATCCGCAGGTCGAGATCCGCGGCGGCCTCGAAGAGAAGGACGCGCGGACCCGCAAGTTCCAGCCGGTCGACCTCAGCAAGGGACCGGTCTATCTGCGACGAGGGATCATCTATCGCTCGGGAGAGTTCTTCTTCCGACTGGGCTGACGACAAGGGACCGCGTGCATCGCGCGTTCACGAACGAGGAGACGTTGCCATGGGCATCCTGCGCGCCGACCGCATCTCGCCGACGATCTTCCTGGGCCTGGGCGGCTCGGGCTGCAAGGCCGTCAACCTGCTGGCCGGGAAGATCCGGCGTCACCCGAACTACAGCAAGTTCAAGGATCTGATCCACGCGGTCGCGATCGACACCAACAAGAACGACTTGATGGTGATGAAGAACATCCCCGACTCGAACCGCTTCCTGGTGTCGGCGTTCGATCGCCGCAGCTACATCGCGCGCAAGCGCGGCCAGCAGGAACTGACCGAGGACAAGATGCTGACCCAGTGGGTCCACCCTACCTACGCGTTCCGCGACGCCCAGGGCGCGGGCGCCGGCCAGATCCGGGTCGAGAGCCGGCTCGGCATCTACTACAACCTCGAGGAGGACAGGGCCGGCGTGCTGCGCGCGTTCAAGCGCATCCTCGACGCGATGACCCGGCCCGACAACCCGTTCCGCGACAACGAGGACCGGGTTATCAACGTGATGATCTACGCCTCGGTCGCCGGCGGCACCGGCTCGGGCGGCTTCCTGCCGATGGCCTACCTGCTCCAGGACCTGGTCAAGGATCACGGCTGGGGCCGGCCCAACGTGGTCGGCACGCTGATGCTGCCGTCGGTGTTCACCGCCGACGTCGAGCAGGCGCTGATCGCCGACATCAACGCCAACGGCTACGCGGCGCTCAAGGAGCACGAGCACCTGACCAAACTCGGCTACGAGGGCGGGCCCGGCGCGTGCGAGTTCCACTACTACCCGACCAACCGCGAGCGGACCCACGTCCACCACCGGCCGTTCGCGCTGACCTACCTCATCGACAAGCCCGGCGAGATCTCGGTCGAGCGCTACACCAACGCGGTCGCCGACAGCGCGTACCTCCAGATGTTCTCGCCGATCATCGGGACCCAGGCCGGCGAGTACGACAACTACGACAAGCACCAGAAGTCGCTCGCGCTCGGCAACTTCTCCGTCCACTACGGCAGCTTCGGCGCGTCGGTGCTGGTCCTGCCGCGGGCCGACATCCTCCACTACGGCGCGCTGCGCTGGGTCGGCCGCGTGCTCGAGACCTACCTGGTGTCGGGCAAGGACGACGCCTTCCGGGTGCCGTACGACGACCCCAAGTTCCAGCGCCTGGCCAAGGACGAGCAGGACCGGATCGTCGACGACAAGTTCACCGGCTACGTCGAGCACACCGCCCGGCTCGAGGAGGATCAGCAGGAGAAGGGCGTGTACTCGGCGATCGTCGCCCAGAAGTCGACCGACGGCGCGACCCTGCGCCAGACCCTGACCCGGCGCTTCGCCGAGATGTTCAACACCCTCGACGAGCAGATCCAGGTCCAGCCGTTCGATCCGCTGCAGGTCCACGAGGGCAACACGTCCTTGGCCCGGTCGATCGAGAACCTGCGGCGCGACGCCGCCGGCAGCCGCACCAAGGTGATGTCGTTCCTCGACTCGCAGATCGCCGACTTGAAGAGCGGACGGTTCCTGGCCGAGTTCTTCCGGGCCAACAGCGTCGGCCCGCTGGCCCAGCGCTTCTTCCTGATCAAGCTCAAGCGCGAGGGCTTCCTGACCCCGTTCGAGGATCCGGCCGACGGCCTGTTCCTGCAGGAGCTCAAGGAGAACGCGTTCGATCTCGACCGCGATCACGTGACCCGCGAGTTCGCCGACCTCGAGAAGCGGCTGCGCGAGACGTCGAAGAAGGGCTTCCTCGGCTCGATGCTGTCGCGCGAGAACAAGGAGTTCGATCAGGTCCGCAGGAAGACGCAGGACTGGTTCACGCAGGTCGAGGCCGGGCAGCGCGACTTCCAGAAGGCGGCGTTCTGGCAGCGCTACCACGAGGAGCTGCAGCGCGCGGTCGAGGTCCGGCTGTCGCAGTTCCGGGCGGTGTCGGCGGTGTCCGACGAGGTCGCGCGCAACGT
>JAYVSF010000091.1:0-26923 GCA_043775605.1 Myxococcales bacterium | reverse complement strand
GCCGGCCTGGCCAACGGCAGCGACGACGACGAGCGCTTCCTCGAGCTGACCGGCCGCGGCTCCTTGCGCGGCTGGGCCCAGAAGGACGTCCTCGATCTGCTGCGCGTGCTCGAAGGCGCCGCCCTGATCGAGACCACCCGCGGCGAGTACCCAACCATCGCCACCACCCGCAAGGGCGACTCCGCCGCCGTTGGCCGTCTTGACCTCGACAGCCTCAACCTCCGCGTCATCGCCCCGATCCGCAAGGGCAAGGCCGGCCCCGCCCGGGCCAGCGCCGCGAAGCCCGGCGCCGCGAGACCCCGCGCCCGTCCGCCGTTTGCCCGCCTCGCGCGCCCCCGCTGACGCTGACGCTGACGCCGAAACGACGCGAGCCCGGGCGACGGCGCCCAGGCTCGAGGTCGACGCGACCGGTGTCGCCGTCGGATCAGTTGTCGGCGGTGCGCAGCGTGAAGCCCGACGCCGCGTAGCCGTGGACGCCGATGTAGAGCTTGCCGCTCGAGGTCGGGGTGTAGGCGATGGTCTCGTTGCCCGAGGACGTGTAGGCCCGCATCGTGTAGGCCGCGGTGGTCGGCGCCGCACCCATCATGATGTAGAGGTCGACGTCGCTCGGCGCGGTGGTGCGGATGATGACCTTCTTGCCGGCGATGACGTTCATCTGGAACGGCTTGAGCTCGCCGGCCGCCACCGTGCCGGTGGTGTTGATGTGGGTCACCTGGGCCGGGGGCGGATCGACCGGCAGCGGACCGGTGCCCTCCTTGTAGGTGATCTTGAGCGTGTACGCGCTCGTCGCCGCGTATCCGTTCATGCCGACGTAGATCACCGCCGGGCCGACGATCGAGCACTCCTCGTTGGTGTTGTTGCGATAGGGGCGGCAGTCGTACGACGCCGCGGTCGGGGCCGCGCCCTTGCGGACGTAGAGGTCGGCGTCGCCATCGCCGGTCATGGTCGCGGTCAGGGTCGCGCCGGTGGCCAGGTTGTACGGGCCGAGCTGCTTCCACGCGGCCTTGGCGATGTTGCCCGCGTCGTTGACGACCTTGTCACCGCCGACGGTCGGCGGCGCGGTGTCGGCCATCGACAGGTCGTAGATGGTCTTGACGTTGGCGTAGGTGATCTTGCCGCCGGCGACCGAGGGCACGTTGGCGCGGATCGGCAGCCACACGAAGTCGGGGTGGGCCTTCTTCGACTCGCCGAGCCACTCGCCGCCGATGATCTTGCCGGTCGCGTCGACCTCGAGGATGTAGTCGTAGTTGTCGGTGTGGGTGTAGCGGTCGATCGTCGCGCCGAGGTTGCCGTCGGTCTCGGCCGACGACTCCGAGATGTAGTCGACGTCGGTGTGGACCTTGTAGAGCTTGGCGGCCTTGTCGTTGAACACGTAGGCGGTCGGGATGGCGCCGCCCGAGGTGACCTTGATCTTGAACACCGACGCGGCGTCGCTGAAGCCGAGGACCGCGACGTAGGCCTGGGTCGCGCCCGCCGGCACCGTCAGGTCGCAGGTCTCGTTGGCGTCGCCAGCATAGGGCCGGCAGTCGTAGGCCGCCGCGGTCGGCTGGGCGCCGAACTTGACGTAGAGGTCGGCGTCGTTGGTGCCGGTCATCGCGACCGCGAGCGGGCTGCCGGCGGTGACCGGGAACGAGCCGAGCTGGACCCAGACGCCCTTGGCGGCGGTGCCGGTCTTCTCGGTGGTGACGCCGCCGACCGGCGGGACGCCGATCAGCTTGTTGGCGTCGAGCGCCGACACCTCGGTCTGGGCCGTGATCCGGTAGCCGCGCAGCGGCTGGTTCCAGACCTCATCGTCGAAGGTCCGGTCCTCGGCGAACGACGCGCCCTGCTTGCCCAGGTAGTTGGTGAGCAGGATGTGGTAGGTGCCGGGGTTGGTGTCCTTGCACGCCGCGTCGCCGCCGGCCGGGCGACCGTAGTTGTCGAAGTTGATGCCCGGGGTGCCCGCGGCGTCGGTCTCGCAGCGCAGCGAGACGAACTTGGTCTCGGTGCTGTTGTGGACCAGCGTGAGCAGCGCCTTCACGTCCTGGACCTTGAAGTCGACGCCGTTGTAGGTGACGGCGTGCTTGGGCTCGGGCAGCAGGATCGCGGCCGGCGTCCAGGCGTGGCAGATGCCCCACCAGGTCGGGATGCAGCGGCCATTGGCCTGGCCCGTACGCTTGGCGCACGACTCGCCGATCTGGGCGTTGCACTGGGCGTCGGTGGTGCAGGCGGTCCGGGTCGCCTGGGCGTCGATGCCGTGGAACTTCGACACCGCGTCCTCGACGCCGGTGACGCCGAACGCGCGGCCGTACTTGGTCGACGCCGCGTCGGAGGTTGCGCCCGCCCACTTGTGGTTGATGCTGTCCTCGTAGACCGGCCAGTAGTTGCCGGCCCACGGGGTGTTGGTCGCGTGGCCGGTCATCGGCAACGCGGCCAGGCTGTACTCGAGCGAGGCGTTGAACAGGCCCGGCGCGTCCGACGGGCCCCAGGCCTCGGCCTTGCCGTCGACGCCACCCTTCACGTCGCTCTCATCGGGCTTGCCGTCGCCGAGGTCGACGCAGCCGGCGCCCAGGAGGCAACCGAGGGTCAGGGGCAGGAACATGCGCGTTTTCATGGTCCGACCCATCAGCACGGATCGTGCCGACTCGGCGCCCTGCCGATGACCGCGACCGGCACACGGATCTCGCCCGGTTGCATGACGCACACGGTCGTCGGCGCTGGCGAAGCCCATGGCCTGGCAAGCCGAGCAGCCAGGTCGCCCACACCCGTTTGCTGGCTACCGCGGTAGCCGCCCCCGCACCACCCGACCGTCAGAACTCGATGCGGACGATCCCGCCGAGCTCGCGCGCGGTCACCACCGGGGCCACCAGCACGCCGGGCTTGCTGCCGCGGCGGACGACCCGCTGGCCCTCGGCGGTCGGGGTCGAGACGTAGCCCTTGTAGAAGAAGTACATCGCGGCGGCGCCCGCGGCCGCCGTGATCGGGATCGCGACGTACGTGATCTTCGACCACTTGCGACCGTCGTCGCAGGCGGCCCTGCGGGCGTCGGTGTTGTAGTCGGGACTGTTCACGCAATCGTCGGTGGCGCCGCCGCCGGCGTCGTTCCACTTCTTCTCGTCGGGGCCGATCTTGCCGAAGTAGGCGTAGCCCCAGGTTGAGCCCGCGCCGGCCGCGATCGCCGCGGTGGTCCAGAACAGCGCCCGGTAGCCGCGGCCCGGGGCCGCCGTGGTCGAGATCGAGCCGGTGGTGGTGCCGGGGCCGCCGAGGCCGGGGCCGACCGGGTGCTTGTCGCCACCGCTGGGGTGCTTGTCGCCACCGCCCGGCTTGCCGCCGCAGTCCGACAGCGTGTTCTTGTCGAGCTCGACCGGGATCTGGGTGTCCTTGCCACCCTCGATCGTGATCTTGGCCTCGGCCCGCAGGTAGCAGTCGGACTCGACGGTCAGCGCGTACTCGCCGGCGTCGAGGCCGGTGATGCGCGCGGTGCCGCCGCTGACGTTGCCGCGGACCACGCCGTCGAGGTAGACCGAGCCGCGCTCGACGTTGGCCTTGACCACCAGCGTGCCCTGGTTGCTGGCGCCGGTGACCTTGGCGTAGAGGGTCTTGCCCCAGGTGTCGAGCGCGCGGCCGGTGGTGTCGGCGTAGGGGATGAGGTCGCTGGTCGAGAACTCGGTGCGGCGGACGCCGACGTTGAGCAGCTTGAGCGAGACCTGGTAGCCCTTGGCCAGCTTCTCGACGTGGCCGAACACCACGCGGTCGGCGGCCAGCTCGGCGCCAATGCCGGCCATGCAGTCGTTGGCCTCGTTGTCGCAGCCCGACAGGAGCTTCATCTCGACCAGGTCCTTGTCGGTCCCGGCCGCGAGGACGAACGGCCCCGAGGTGATCTTGGCGCGCTGGCGCAGCACCTCGGTGAGGGTGGCCGCGAACTGGGTGCTCTTGGCGTCGACGCCACCGCTGGCGGAGCCGGTGTCGGTGACCTCGAGGCCGAGGATGGCGACCGAGGGCTTGGCGGCCGCGGGGCGGGCAACCGCCATCGCGACGAGGGTGATCAACAGGACGAGGCTACGCTTCATGGGGGGCCCTCTGCGGGTCGCGCGAGTATACACGTCGGGCCCCCGAATGGTGACAGGGCCCGGCTCGCCGGCGATGGTAGCCTGCGGCCGTGGCGCGGCCGTACCTGCGGACCCTGTCGGCGCGGATCCTGGCCGGGTTCGCGCTGCTGATCGTCACGTTCGGCGCGACGATGATCTGGATCGTCACGTACATGAACGACCTCGGCTCGGAGATCGAGGTCATCCGCACCCGCTACCTCAAGCTGGCGATCGTCGCCAAGGATCTGTCCGGCGTGCAGCGCGAGCTGGCCAGCTACCTGCGCGAGGAGGTGACCGGCGAGGACAAGCCCGGCGCCGTGGTCCGCCGCATCCACACCATGCGCCAGGTCCGCGACGACAAGCTCGGCCGGTTGTCGGCGACGCTCGACGGCATGCGCGACCTCGGCCGTGGCCACGGCGGGGTCGCCGCCCGCTACCTCGAGCGGGTCCACGGCATCGAGCGCACGGTCGCCAACCTCGAGCCGCTGTACGTCGATCTGCTGGCGTCGCCGCCGATCGATCGCGTGGTCCAGGCCGATCCGCCGGTGGTGCCGCCCGAGCGGTTGGCCGCGGCGCTGGCGGCCAAGGACAAGCTGATCGACGCCGAGGGGACGCTGCACTCGTCGCTCGACGAGCTGGCCGACGCGCTGCAGGGCCGGACCGACACCATCGCGTCGAACCTGGTCTACAACGCGTCGCGCTTGCGGCGCTTCACCGGCGTGATGGGGGTCACGGCGCTGCTGATCGGGCTCATGGTCACGGCCTGGGTGACCCTGTCGTTGCGCCCGCTCGGCCGGCTGCGCAGCGCGGCCCGGCGGATCGCGGCCGGCGACTACGCCAGCCGGATCGACGAGCGCGGGCCGGCCGAAGTGTCGGACCTCGCGCGCGAGTTCAACGCGATGGGCCGCGCGGTCGACGAGCGCGAGCGCGAGCTGGTGCGGTCCGAGCGCCTGGCCGCGGTCGGCAAGATGGCGGCGATGATCACCCACGAGGTCCGCAACCCGCTGTCGTCGATCGGGCTCAACGCCGAGCTGCTCGACGAGGAGCTGGCCTACCTGCCCGGCGATCGCGGCGAGGAGGCCCGGCAGATGCTGCGGTCGATCAGCCGCGAGATCGATCGCCTGACCGCGATCACCGAGGAGTACCTGTCGTTCGCGCGCCTGCCCAAGCCGCGGCTGGCGTCGGCGTCCCTGGCCGCGCTGGTCGACGATCTGGTCCGGTTCCTGCGCGAGGAGCTGGCGGCGATGAACGTCGAGGTCGTGGTCGAGCACGACCCGGGGCTGCCGGCAGCGCAGTTCGACGAGGGCCAGATCCGGCAGGCGCTGATCAACCTGGTGCGTAACGCGGCCGAGGCCCTGGCCGGCAGCGGCGGCCACGTCTGGATCCGCACCCGGCGCGCCACCGATGCAGTGGTGGTCGAGGTCGCCGACGATGGGCCCGGCATCCCGGCCGAGCTGCGCGAGCGCCTGTTCGATCCGTTCGTGTCGACCAAGCAGGGCGGCACCGGCCTCGGCCTGGCGCTGACGCACCAGATCGTCAAGGACCACGGCGGGCTGCTGCGGGTGACCTCGGTGCCGGGCCAGGGCGCGACCTTCACCCTCGAGCTGCCGGCGTCGCGCCCCGCCGCTGCCGCCGCGCGACCCTAGCCTCCCTCGGGGCGATCACGAGTCTGGGGTTGCGTGTCGCCGCCGGGCCGGCGATGCTCACCAGCTGGGATCGATTCATGGAACGTGACGACGACAGCAACAGCGCCGGGGCCGAGAAGCGCCGCCACGCGCGGGCCGAGGTCACGCTGCTCGTCGACTACCAGGACGCCGACGATCTGGTCGGCGACTTCACCGACAACCTGTCGAGCGGCGGCACCTTCGTCGCCACCAGCCGCGCGCTGGCGATCGGCACCCGGGTCCGGCTGGCGCTGTCGTTCCCGGGCCTGCTCGAGCCGATCCACGTCGAGGGCGAGGTCCGCTGGCTGCGGACCGGGACCGAGGCCGGGGTCGGCATCGAGTTCCTGGCCGGCGACGGCAAGGACCGGCTGGCGGCGATCATCGAGCGAGTCCGGTCGCGCGATCCGCGGGTGGTCGCGCCGGTGGTCCGGGTGCTCGTCGTCGAGGACAACCCCCACGTCGCGGCGATGGTGCGGAGCGGCCTGGCCGGCATCGGCCGACGCGCGGGCGAGCTGACGTTTGCGGTCACCACCGCGACCAACGGCAAGGACGCCCTCGACCTCCTGCGCCGGCAGACGTTCGACGCCGCGATCATCGACATCTACCTGCCGGTGATCGATGGCGCCCACGTGATCCACACGCTGCGCACCGAGCTGCGGCTGACCCTGCCGGTGATCGCGGTCTCGGCCGGCGGACCGACCGTGCGCGACATCGCGCTCGAGGCCGGCGCCGACATCTTCATCGACAAGCCGATGCGCCTGCGCCACGTCATCGAGACCGTGCGCTTGCTGATGGCGCGCTGACTTCGCGAAGGACTGCGCGCGGTCCTTGCCCCGTGGCATGCTCCGGGCATGCGCGTCGCGACCGTCATCGGCCTGGCCCTCCTGCTCCTGTCGGCGACCGCGTCGGCCCAGACCATCGAGGACGGCCATCACTCGACGACCGGCTACGTCCGCGACGACGGCACGATCGAAGACAGCCACCACTCGACGACCGGCTACATCAAGTCCGACGGCACGATCGAGGATAGCCACCACTCGACCATCGGCTACGTCCGCAGCGGCACCGTCGAGGACAGTCATCACTCGACCGTCGGCTACGTCCGCGACGAGGGCACGATCGAGGACAGCCACCACTCGACCGTCGGCTACGTCCGCAAGGACGGCACCGTCGAGGACAGCCACCACTCGACGATCGGCCACGCCCCCGGCATCCGCGCCGACTGGGTCGCCGTCGTCTTCTTCTTCATGAAGTTCTGACCGCGGCCGGGTATCGTGCGGCGATGATCCTGCGCGACGGCCTGGCGGTGGTCGAGCTCGAGCCGGACCGCGGCGGGCTGGTGACGCGGTTCGACGTCGGCCAGCGCCGCGTGCTGTTCCTCGACGAGGCGACGCTGCGCGATCCGACGAAGAACGTCCGCGGCGGCGTGCCGGTGCTGTTCCCGACGCCCGGCAAGCTCGCCGGCGACGCGTGGGCGTACGGCGGGCGCCACGGAGCGCTCAAGCAGCACGGCTTCGCCCGCAACCTGCCGTGGCGCGTGGTCGACGCTGGAACGTCGTCGGCGACGCTCGCGCTCGAGGCCAGCGACGCGACCCGGGCCGGCTTCCCGTGGGACTTCACCGTCGAGCTGACCGTCGCAGTCGCCGGCACGACCTTGCGCCTCGACCATCGCGTGACCAACACCGGCAACGAGCCGATGCCGTTCGGCTTCGGCTTCCATCCGTACTTCTTCGTCGCCGACGCCGACAAGCCGCGCGCCCGCATCGCCACCGCGGCCACCCGCGCGTTCGACAACGTGACCAAGCAGGAGGTCGCCGTCGCGTCGCCGATCGATCTCACCCGCGCCGAGGGTCGGCCGAGTACACCCACTGGGTGGTGTGGACGCTGGCTGGCCGCGACTTCGTGTGCCTCGAGCCGTGGACCTGCCCCGGTGACGCGCTCAACCGCGGCGACCGCCTGCTGGTGCTGGCCCCGGGCGAGTCGCGCGCCCTGTCGCTGGCGATCGACGCCGCGTTGATCGGCATCGGTCCGCGCGCGCTGGAGCGGCCGTAGGCCTCAATCCAGGTGGGCTTCGCCGACGGCTTCGGCGAGCGCCCAGGTCGATCTGCTACTGGAAGGGGTTGACGACGACCACTCCGCAGTCCTCGAAGTCACGGACGTTGCGGGTCGCGAGCGAGACCCCGTGGATGGCGGCCGTCGCGGCGATGAGCATGTCGGACTGGGCCCGCGTCTTGCCGCGGGCGGCGAGCTGGCCGCGCAGGACACCGGCGTGGCGCGCGATCGCGGCGGTGATGTCGAGGACCTTGCATCGTCGTTCGAAGAACGACGTCAGCCAGCGCTCGACGCGCGGGCTCGGTCGTGCGGTCAGGCCGAAGAACACCTCGTCGACCGTGATGACGCTCACCGCGAGGTCGGCGAGCTGGCCGAACCAGCCGAACACCTGGGGGTTCGGGCGCGGCCGGACTATCTCGCCGATCACGTTGGTGTCGACGAGTGTCATCGCTTGGCCGGGATGCGGCGACGTGGCGAGCGAGTCCGCGGGCCGAGTGGATTGGTGCGATCCGCGCGCTTGAGTAGCGGGAGCTCGTAGCCTTCCTCGACGCAGATGCGGCGCAGGTCGTCGAGCTCGTCCGCGAGAGATGGTGCCGAAGCCGCCGCGATCGCGGCGGCGGCCGAGGGACTCACGACCGTCGCCACGAGCTCGGCTCGTCGGTAGACACGCTGGGGTTCGCGTGCGGCCGAAGCGATAAGCGCCGGCAGGTGCTGCCGCGCTGTCGCGATCGTCCATCTCTTTGGGGTCATGATGTACATCATAGACGGCGAGATGTACATGTCAACACGGCGCACGTCGAAGCCTCAGTACGGCGCCTGGCCGCCGACGTTGCCGCCGGGGCCGTAGTCGCACACGACGCTCGAGCCGTACTGCAGGCCGGGGCAGTCGTGCAGCGCGCAGCCGATCTTGGTGGTGTTGCGCCACACGACCTGCGTGTAGTGGCCGCAGATCTGGCCGGCCGCGCAGGTGTTGGTCGCGTGGTCGTAGTTGGCCTGCTCGCTGACCCACAGCCGCACGGCGTCGGTGCCCGAGGCCTGGCCGCCGGCGCCGTAGATGTTCTCGCCGACGTAGGTCGGGTAGCCGGCGCTGCGTCCGGGGTTGTGATCGATGAGGCCGATCGGCGCCTCGGTGTCGTGGCACTGCGCCGCCCAGGCCGCGGCGATCGCCGCGAGCGCCGGGTCCCACGCCAGCGGGCCGACGCCGACCTGGGCGCGGACCGCATTGTGGGCCGCGGTCGTGCCCTCGAGCCCGGGCGGCTCGCCGACGATCGGCGCGGCGTCGATCGCCGCATCCGCGACCGCGCCGTCGCTGCCCGCATCGGTGACGGCGCTGCTGCCGTCGTCGGCGCTGCAGGCCAGGAGCGCGAGCACCATCAGCGCGCACGTGCGAACGTTCCGCGCGGACGAGTTGCTCATCGCGAGATCGTCGCGATCTCTCGCGCCGCGGTCAAGCGGCTCGTGCGCGGCCGATTGCCGGGCGTCGGACTCTCGCCCGCCGGCCGTGAGACCGGGTCACGCGTCGAGCTGCGCGGCGGCCCACGCGTCGACTTCGGCGATGATTGCGCGTGGACGCCCGGGGACTGGCACTTGCTCGGTCGGACCGTGGCCAGGGGCTGGGCCCGGTCGAGCGTCTTGTCCAGCTCGACGAAGAGAGGCGTGATACGCTCTCCGCGTGTCCGTGAAGCGCTGGACTTGGTGATCGCCACCTGGTCGGAGCCTGAACTTCGACGTCGCGACCGGCAAGCCGATCGAGGAGGGGAGCGAGCGGCACCTCGGCCGTCACTTCGACATCGCGCACCACGAGGACGCGGACGATGCGTTCGCCCGCCGTGTGTGCATCCGAGACTGGGAGTGGGAGTCGCCTGTGGCCCTGGGCAGCTGGATCAGGAGCTTCGGTGAGGCGGTGTGGGCGGTTACGTTCCTGCGATACCGCACGGGCGTACCGTTCGAACCCCGCGAGGTGTGACCACAGAACGTGGGAGCTGCGGCGCGGGCGAGCTCGTGGCGTGGGCGGTGGATTGACAGGTCACGCGCCGCGGCGGTACAGCTCGGAACAGATCCAAGGAGCGACCAGCCGAAGCACGAAGACAAAGAACCACGATGGGTGTTCGGGAAGCCGGTGAAAATCCGGCACAGCCCCCGCTACTGTAACCGAGGACGAAAACGGCACGGCCTGCCACGCAGGCCAGCCACCGGGATGACCGGGAAGGCGCCGCCAGTAGGACGATTCGGGAGTCAGGAGACCGGCCCATCGCATGACCTTCGGGGTGTGAGGCGACTCGTGTGAGTCGTGTCCGTCACCCCATCTGCTCGTCACGCGGGGTGACCCATGGACCAACGGTCTCGATGTCTGCTGTTGTTGGCGCTCGTGCCTCTGGGCACGGGTGCGCCGGCGATCGCGCACGCGCAGCCGCCGCAGGTCGCGTCGACGAGCACGGACCCGGCGGCGAGTCCGGCCACGAGTCCGGCCCCACGCCCGACCCCGGCCGCGCCCGCGACCAACTCGCCCGAGACGATCGTGGTCGTCGACGTCGGCGGCCGCGGCGGGCCCGCCGATCTGGTCGGCGCCGATCCGGCGGCGCGCGATCGCCGGCGCGGGCTGGCCAGCTCGGCGTTCGTCACGATCGTCCACGTCGACGCGCTGGCCGGCGAGACCCGCGGCGTGGCCGAGGCGGTCGGCGCCGCGGCCGGGGTCGAGGCCCGCTCGCTCGGCGGGCTCGGCACCTTCTCGTCGATCGCGGTGCGTGGCGCCAGCCCCGGCAACACCCAGGTGCTGGTCGACGGCGTTGCGCTGTCGCGGCTGGGCTCGGTCACCGCCGACCTGTCGCGCTTCGATCTCGACAGCGTCAGCGAGCTCGAGCTGTACCGCGGCAGCGTGCCGGTGACCCTCGGCGGCGCCGGCGTCGGCGGCGCGCTCAATCTGGTGACCCGCATCGGCCGGGCCCCGACCGGCGAGCGCTGGCGGCTGACCCTCGGCGGCGGCTCGTTCGGCGCCAAGAGCGCGCGGGTCCGGTACGGCGAGGGCGATCCCGCCGATGGCCTCGGGCTCACGATCACCGCCGGCTACGCCGGGGCCACCGGCGACTTCGCGTTCTTCGACGACGGTGGCACCAACCTGGTCACCGACGACGATCACACGACCACGCGGATCAACAACGGCTTCGAGCTGGTCGACGGCGTGGTCCGGGCCGGCGGCCAGCGCGGCGACCTCGGCTGGCAGCTCGGCCTGCGCACCGAGGGCAAGCGCCAGGGCATCCCCGGCGCCGGCTGGGATCAGGCCGCCCACACCCGGCTCGACACCGTCGGCGCGGTGGTCGACGGCGCGGTCGTGATCGCGCGGCCCGGCGACGTCGACGGCCTCGAGACCCGGATCGCGCTCGACGGCCTGATCGAGGCCCAGGCCTTCCGCGATCCCGACGACGAGATCGGCCTGTCGGCCCAGGATCGTCGGTACCTCACCCTCGGTCTCGGCGGCCAGAACGCGTGGTCGTTCGCGCGCGGCCGGCATCGGCTGTCGGCGGCGCTCGAGCTGCGCGGCGATCGCTACCGCGACCGCGAGGTCGGCCGTGCGATGCCGCTGGGCACCGCCGGCTCCCGGCTCGGCGGCGCGCTGGCAGCCAGCGACGATCTCGGCTTCTGGCAAGGTCTGCTCGCGGTCGAGCCGGCGGTCCGCCTCGAGCTGCAGCGCACCGATCCGCTGATCGACGCCAACGGCGGCGACACCACCGGCCCCGACGCTGATCCGCCGCCGCGCACCGAGCTGGTGGTCAGCCCGCGGCTCGGGGCCCGCGCGCTGGTCGCGCCCGACGTCGCGGTCAAGGGTGGGCTCGGGCGCTACGCCCGGGTGCCGACCGCGCTTGAGCTGTTCGGCGATCGCGGCTTCATCGTCGGCCGGCCCGAGCTGCGCACCGAGCGCGGGTGGGCTGCTGATCTCGGCGTGGTCGTGGCCCCGGCCGCCGCCCACGGTCGGGTCGATCGCCTCTATCTCGAGCTGGCCGGCTTCTGGTCGCGGCCCACCGACGCGATCGCGCTGGTCACCACCGGCGGCCTGGTGACCCGGCCGGTCAACCTGCCGGGCGCCGACCTCCACGGCGTCGAGCTGGTCGCCAGCGGCCGCCTGGCTCGCACCATCACCGCGTCGGCCAACTACACCTGGCTCGACGCCCGCCAGCGCTCGGCCGCGGTCAGCCTCGACGGCAAGCGGCTGCCGGGCCGACCGACCCACGCCGCCTACCTCCGGCTCGACGCCGCCCGCCGTCTGCGGGGCCGGCTGCTGGCCGGCTTCGTCGACGGCGCCTACCAGACCGGCAGCTTCCTCGACGAGGCCAACCTGGCCGCGGTCCCGGCCCGGTGGCTGCTCGGCGCCGGGGTCAAGCTCGAGCTCGGGCGCGGCCTCACGCTCGCGCTCGAGGGCAAGAACCTCGCCGACGACCGGGTCGAGACCGTGCCGCTCGATCCGCCGCCCCGCCCCGATCTCGCCCACATCCCGCGCGCCGTCGCCGACGTCGCCGGTTACCCCCTGCCCGGTCGGGCCGCGTACCTGCGGCTCGACGCGACCTTCTGATCGCGCCGCGCGCGCGTCGCCTGGAGCTCCATGTCCGTCCGCATGTCCGTCCGTCCTTCGCTCACTGGTCCCCTCTCCTCCGCGCTCACCGCGGTCCTCGCGCTCGCGCTGCCGCTCGCGGCGTGCGGCGACAACCTCGCGCCCGAGGCACCCGACGCCACCCCGCCCGCCAACGCCCGCGCCGCCGCGGTGTCCGGCGACTTCAACGTCACCGGCGTGTTCTCGACCGTCGACGTCGTCACCCACGTCGCCCGGACCAACGCGCTGGCCGCGGTCGCCGGCGGCGATCCCTACCTGCGCCGCGCCGGCGACGAGCTGTTCATCATCAACCGCGACCGCGGCGAGAACGTCACCATCCTCGGTGGCAGCCCGCTGGCCCTGATCGATCAGCTCCCCACCGGCGGCGGCTCCAACCCCCAGGACGTCGCCGCGGTCGGCCACAAGCTGTACGTGCCGGCGCTCGGCACCGCCGGCGTGGTCATCCTCGATCGCACCACCCGCGCCAGCTCGGTGCTGGCGTTCCCGACCATCGATCCCGACGGCAAGCCCGACTGCGTCTCGGCCTACGCGGTCGGCACCCGGGTCTACGTCGCCTGCGAGATCCTCGACGGCACCTTCACGCCGCGCGGCCCCGGCCAGATCGTGGTCATCGACACCACCCGCGACGCGGTCGAGATGACCTTCGCGCTGCCCGCGGCCAACCCGGCCGGGCTCATCGAGCCGAGCGCGCCGTCGTCGGCGTACGGCGGCGACCTGCTGGTACCGACCGTGCCCAGCTTCACCGACGCGCACACGGGCTGTCTGGCCCGGATCCGCACGACCGGTACGCCCGGCGCCAACGGCTGCGCGGTCACCAACCTCGCGCTCGGCGGCTACGTCAACAAGGTGGCGATGAGCGCCGACGGCCAGAAGCTGTGGCTGGCGGCGGCCCTGTACGCCCCCGACTTCTCGTCGCAGACCGGCCAGCTCCGCGCCCTCGACGTCGACACCGGCGCGCTCGATCCGGTGGCCAGCGCCGCCGGCCAGCTGGTCCTCGATCTCGCGACCTGCCCCGACGGCCGAGTGGTGATCGGCGACGCCACCACCGACCGTTCGGGCCTGCGCGTGTACCAGCAGGGCATCGAGGAGACGACCGGGCCGGTCGACATCGGTCGGCCGGTCAGCCCCGGCAACGGCCTCGTCTGCTTCTGACCCTGAGCCGTTGCGCGCGGGGCGGGATATCGTCGACCCGGTGAACGGTCGTTGCACAGACCCACATCTCCCGACGGCGACGGCGAGGTGGGGACGCCGGTGTCGGCCGGGCGGCGTTGCCTACCCGTGATCACCGTGTGGGCCGAGCCGGGCAGTTTGTCCGGAAACCGGACATGTCGCCAAGGTGCGTACGACGGCCCAGAGGCAGAAGGCGTCTACCCGGGGGCCGCGATCGCGCCGACCTGTCACGGTGAGCCTCTTCAAGGGTGCGGGTGACGCGGTGTGAGGCGGCGTCGGCGACACCTCCCCTCGGCTGCGGCTGACATCGTGTGACAGCCCGGGTCGCGGTTCTGTCCAGCGACCACCGGATGTCAGCCGTGCGCGCACCGAGGTGCGTGGTCGCGCTTACCAACCGGCGCTGATCGCGGGGTCGGCGCGGCGGTGAGCGGCCCTCGCCGCCCGTCGTCGTGGCGTCCTGGGACAGCGTGCTCGACGGTGCAACCCGCCGTGGGCAGGTCGGCTGGCATCGCGCGTGAAGAAGCGGTCGGTCCATCAACGGGAGGCACGACACACCATGAAGCGCACACTACTCATCGTGGCGGCGGGGTGGATGGGTTCCCAGATGCTCGGCTGCGACCTCGGCGTCGTCGGCGACCCCAGCGGCGGCTTCTCCGCCGACATGACCTTCGAGGAGTTCGAGGCTGTCACCTATCGTGAGCCGTGGGCCGGCGGCAACTACATCGTCAACGGCGACACGCCGATCGCCGACAAGAAGCACCTCTACGAGGTCTGGCAGGACCTGTTCCATCCCGGCGAGAGCGCGCTCATCGTCAATCGGGTCGGCGGCGGCGACGATCGCTGGAGCGACGTCCAGAAGCTCAACCTCACCTACTGCGTGAGCCAGAACTTCGGCGCCAACAAGGCCGCCGTGGTCGCCGCGCTGAACACCGCGACCGCCAACTGGGAGGCGCGGGCCAACGTCAACTTCACCTACGTGCCGGCCCAGGACTCGACCTGCACCAGCAGCAACACCAACGTGGTCTTCAACGTCCGCCAGGTCAGCGGCCAGCCCTACCTGGCGTCGGCGTTCTTCCCCAGCAACCCGCGGTCGTCGCGCGAGGTCAAGGTCGACTCGAGCTCGTTCGGCGACACCGGCGGCTGGCCGCTCGCCAACATCCTGGCCCACGAGCTCGGCCACACCCTCGGGTTCCGCCACGAGCACACCCGGCCCGAGGCCGGGACCTGCTTCGAGGACAACAACTGGCGGGCGCTGACGGCCTACGACCGCGCGTCGATCATGCACTACCCGCAGTGCAACGGCTCGTCGGTCGACCTGTCGTTCACCGCGCTCGACGCCCAGGGCGTGGCCGCGCTGTACGGCGCCTCGGGCGGTGGACCGCCGCCGCCGCCGCCGCCGCCGCCGGCCGGGGTCGATCGGACCCAGGCCTGGACCGGCGCGCTCACCCGCGGCCAGTTCGTGGCGCTGCAGCCCAGCCTGGCGGTGGTCGCCGGTTCGACGCTGAGCGTGGTGATGACCGGCACCGGCGACGCCGACCTGTACGTGCGGTTCGGCGCCGCGCCGACCCGCGCCGCGTTCACCTGCCGGCCGTACACCAACGTCGCCGCCGAGAGCTGCACGCTGGTCGTGCCGGCCGGGACCACGACCGCGTTCGTCGCCGTCGACGGCTACACCTCGTCGAGCTACAGCATCACCGCCAGCTACCGCGCCCCCAACTGAGGCGCCTCCGGTCGCCGCCCCGCGCCTTCGAACCTGGGTCAGGGCTCCGGGCTGGGTCGGGGCTCCGGGTCGGCTACGGCTTCGGCTTGCAAGCCTTGGTGTTGGAGCCGCTCACGCCGTTGCAGTCCTGGTCGGCGCGGCAATCGGCGGACGTCTTGCAAGACTTGACACAGTTCATCGCCGTGCCGGCGACGGCATCGCAGATCGACGCCTCCGGACATTCCGCGGTCGATCCCGGGGTGGCGCATGACTTCGTGCAGTAACCGGCGGGCACGGTCGTGTCGCAGGTCAGCCCCTCGTCGCATCCCCCGTTTGCCGTGCAGGTGGCACCGACGTTTGGAGGATCGCCACCGCATGCGACCAAGATCAGCGACATCGAGAGCAAGCCGATTCTCAACATGCATGGAGTGTAGCTGATCGGCGTGTCGACACCACCCGCCGTCATCCACGCTCGCGGAGCTGGCCGCGCTCGAGCGCGGCGATGAGTCAGCGGACGCGGACGAGGTGGTAGGTCTTCTTGCCCTTGCGCAGGAAGATGAACGACTCGGTGCCGAGGTGCTCGGGGCGGACGACGAGGTCGACCGCGGTGACCGGCTGGTTGTTGAGGTAGACGCCGCCCTGCGACAGGGTCCGGCGGCCCTCGCCCTTGGAGCTGGCCAGGCCGGTCTTGACCATCAGGTCGATCATCGCCAGGCCGGCCTCGAGCTCGGCGCGCGCGACGTCGGTGCAGCCCAGCTCCGCGGTGAGCGGCTCGAGATCGGCGTCGCGGGCAAGGGCGAGGCTGCCGCCGAACACGACCGCCGACGCGACCTCGGCCCGGCGCACGCCATCGGCGCCGTGGACCCAGGTCGTGAGGTCACGCGCCAGCTCGCGCTGGGCCCGCCGCTTGCCGGGCTCGCGGGCGTGGTCGACGACGATCGCGTCGAGCTCCTCGAGCGGCCGGAACGAGAACTTCTTGAGGTAGCCGGCCACCATCGCGTCCTCGACGTTGAGCCAGTACTGGTAGAAGCCGTAGGCGCTGGTCCGGGCCGGATCGAGCCACACCCGCTGGCCGGTCGAGGTCTTGCCCATCTTCTCGCCGCTGGCGTCGAGCAGCAGCGGCGCGGTGACGCCGTAGAGCTGCGGGCCGCCCAGCCGGCGCGACAGCTCGATGCCGGCGGTGATGTTGCCCCACTGATCGCTGCCGCCGACCTGCAGGCGGCAGCCGTGGTCGCGGCTCAGGACCACGAAGTCCCAGGCCTGCAGCAGCATGTACGAGAACTCGGTGTAGCTGATGCCCTGCTCGCGATCCTCGAGGCGCGAGCGGACCGAGTCCTTGGCCAGCATGTAGTTGACGCTGACGTGCTTGCCGACGTCGCGCAGGAAGTCGAGGAACGAGACGTGGGCGAACCAGTCGGCGTTGTTGGTCATCAGCGCGCCGGTCGGCCCGGCGTCGAAGTCGAGGAAGCGGGCGAGCTGGGCGCGGATGCCGGCGACGTTGGCGGCCAGGGTGGCGCCGTCGAGGAGCTGGCGCTCGTTGCTCTTGCCCGACGGGTCGCCGATCATCCCGGTGGCGCCGCCGACCACGACGATCGGGCGATGGCCGGCCTGCTGCAGCCGGTGCTGGATCACCAGCGGCACCAGGTGGCCGACGTGCAGGCTGGTCGCGGTCGGATCGTGGCCGGCGTAGTGGGGGACGTTGCCGGCGGCGAGCGCGGCGCCCAGCTCGTCCTTGTGCGAGACGTCGGCGATGAGGCCGCGGGCCTCGAGCTCGGGCAGGATGTTGCGGGTCGATCCCGAGGACGACATGGCCGCTCAGCGTACGTGCCGCAGCCAGCGGGCGCAACCGAGCGGGTGTCAGCGCAGCTTGATGGTGTCGGCGGCGAACCCGACCGCGCCGCCGGTGAGGGCGTCGACCTCGAAGTTGGTGAGGTCGAGCGCGGCGGCGGTCTCGATCGTGGTGACCTTCATCGTCAGCGGGTCGCCCGGCAGCGGCGCGAACGCGGTCGGCAGCGCGACCTGCGACGAGTCGTCGAAGATCGCGATCGACATCACCTTGCGGCCCTCGACCCCGAGGCCGGCGTTGATCAGCTCGACGACGTACGGGCCCTCGGGTCGGCCGCGGGTGAACGACACCGTCATGCGGTCGGAGGCCAGGCCGGTCGGCGGCGGCAACCAGGTGCCGGCCGCCAGCGTGGTGACGTCGGCCAGGCCGCGGCGCAGCACGATGCTCTGGGCGGCGGTGCCGTCGGCGACCGGCTCCGAGGCCAGGCCGAGCAGCTCGTAGTGTGCGCCGGCCGCGATCGCGAGCGTGGGCACGACCGCGCCGGGCCGGATCGGATCGACCATCGGGTAGCGGAGGACGCCGCGGTTGCCGAGATCGAGGCCGACCACCGTCTGCACCTGGGTCAGCGCCGCCGGCGGGGTGCCGAGGGTGACCGTGGGCCGGACCGCGCTGTCGACCGGCGGCAGGGCGACCATCACGCCGGTCTGGTTGGCGCCGGCGACCACCGTGATCGGCGTGACCGAGTAGCCGGTGACGACGCTGGCGTCGTCGGTAGGATCGGCGGTGCCGCGGTTGTCGACGTCGATCATGACCAGGCCGAGCGCGAGGTCGCCGGGCCGGCTGTTGAGCTTCCACGCGCACGGCGGGTTGCTGGTCGTGGTCCGGACGCAGGCGGCGGCCGGCACGCTGTTCATCGCCGGCGGCTGGGCGAGGTCGTTGGCCTTCGAGCCGAGCACCGGATCCTGGGCGAACAGGATGAGCGCGACCCGGGTGCGCTGGAGGTCGGGGGCTGGCAGCGCGGCCCAGCCGGTGATCGAGCCGGTGAGCTGGGCCTGGGGCGGTCGGGTCAGCGGCGCCGGCGACGCGTCGAGCGGCATGGTGACGTTGGCGCCGTCGGCGCCGACCCACATCGCGGTGGCGTGGCCGCTGGCCTTGGCGACGACGGTCTGCGGCCCGCGTATCCCGGTGGCGACGAACAGCCCGGTCGCGTCGGTCGTGCCGGTGAGGGTGCCGATCTCGACCTCGGCGCCGGCCAGCGGCAGGTCGGTGTCGGCGTCGATCACGTACACGTTGACGGTGCCGTCGATGCCGGGATCGTGGATGCCGCCGCCGGGGATGATCACCGGGCCGACCGGGGGCCCGCTGCCATCGTCACCGCCGCAGGCGGGCACGACGAGCGCGAGGACGGACAGCAGCAGGGACAGCGCGCGCATCGGGCTCCTCACGGTTCCTTTGAACCTGTACCGCTAGTTCAGCTTGATCGTATCACTGGCGAACCGGACCGCACCGGTGGTGAGGTCGTCGACGGCGAAGTCGCGCAGATCGATCAGCGCGCCGGTCTCGAGGGTGGTGACCTTCATCGTCAGCGCGCCCGCCGGCAGCGGCGCGAACGCGGTCGGCAGGGTGACCCGCGACGAGGCGTCGAGGATCGCGATCGCCAGGGCCCGGCCGCTGGCGCTGTCGAGCTCGACGATGTACGGGCCCGCCGCCCGACCGCGGATGAACGACGCGGTCACGCGATCCGAGACCAGCGCGGTCGGTGGCGGCAGCCACGCGCCGGCGGCGAGCGCGGTCGCGGCGGTGATTCCGCGGCGCAGCAGGATGCTCTGGGCAGCCGTGCCGTCGGCGATCGGCTCCTGGGCCAGGCCGATCAGCTCGTAGGTCGCGGCGCTGGCCACCGTCAGGCTGGGAATGATCGCGGTCGGGTCGGCGCCGTCGATGGTGCTGAGCCGCAGCACGCCCGCGGCGCCGAGCTCGAGGCCGACCACCGCGTTGACCTGGCTGAGGCCGGCCGGCGGCGTGCCGAGATCGATCGTCGCCGACGCGGTGCTGACGTTGCCGGGCAGGTCCATCATCAGGCCGGTCTGGGCGACGCCGCCGATCACCGTCAGCGGCTGCTTGACCGAGAAGCCGGTGACGGTCTGGATGTCGTCGGCCTGGCTCGGCGTGCCGCGGGTGTCGAGGTCGATCACGATCAGGCCGAGCGCGACGGTGCCGGTGCGGCTGTTGAGCCGCCACGCGCATGGCGGCGAGCCCGCGGTCGGCAGCCGGACGCAGGCCGCGGCCGGAAGGTCGTTGACCGGCGGCAGCTGCATGACGTCGTTGGCCTTCGAGCCGAGCACGGCGTCCTGGGCGAAGGTCACCAGCGCGAACCGGACGTGGTTGGCCAGCGGCGCCGGCAGCGCGTCCCAGCCGGTGATCGACCCGGCCAGCTCGGCCTGGGGCGGTGGCGCGATCACCGTCGGGCTGGCGTCGAGCGGGATGGTGACGTTGGCGCCGTCGGCGCCGACCCACATCGCGGCGGCGTGACCGCTGGCCTTGGCCAGGATGGTCTGCGGACCGGTGACGCCGGTGATCACGAACAGGCCGGTGGCGTCGGTGGCGCCCTCGACGTCGCCGATCCGGACGGTGGCGCCGGTCAGCGGCAGGTCGGTGTCGGCGTCGATCACGAACACGTTGACCGTGCCGTCGATGCCGGGATCGTGGACGCCGCCGCTGGCGATGATCGCGGGCGCGGGCGAGTTGCCACCGTCGTCGCCGCAGGCGGTCAGCGCGAGCGCGAGGGCAGGGACGAGGACGGCGAGCAGGGCGGGCACGGTGCGCATCGAGGCTCCTGATTCAGGTCGAGACGAGCCTCGACCTCGGGGGTCGAAGCACGGAGGGTGCCAAGCTGGTCGCACCACGGGGCGGGTAGTTGCGACGATGGTCCGGCCACAGCCGGCAGGCGAGCGTCGACGGTCGCGACACCGGTGTTGAGGATCGCGACAGGTCCAGGGCGGAGGCACCATCATCACAGCATCCGGTGGTCGCGGAACCAGGCGATGGCGTCGGCGATGGCGACGTCGATGGAGCCGTGGCGGTAGCCGAGCTCGCGCGTGGCGCGGGCGTGGGTGAACTGGTAGCGATCGGTGTAGGCGTAGCGGGTCGCCATCGAGTTCACCAGCGGCTCCTTGCCGGTGAGCCGCTGGTAGAGGTCGCCGGCCGCGCCCAGCGCCAGCGCGGCCAGCCGTGGCGCCGGCCAGCGCGGCGGCGCGACCCCGGCGGCCCGGGCGATGCGCTCGAAGATCTCCCGGTAGCTCATGCGCTCGCCGCCGAGGATGTAGCGCTGGCCGCGGACGCCCTTGCGCCAGGCCGCGAGCGTGCCGCGGGCGACGTCGCGGACGTCGACGAAGTCGTTGAGGCCGGGGGTCCAGGCCGGGACCTTGCGGCGGGCGACGCTGACGATGAGCTGGCCCGACGACGGCCGGGCGTCGAGCGGCCCCAGCATGTAGGTCGGGTTGACGATGACGACGTCGAGATCCGCGCTGGCGGCGCGGACCAGGTCCTCGGCCTGGTGCTTGCTGATCGCGTAGCCGTCGGCGAGGCCGTAGTCGAGGAAGTTCCAGGGCGCGCGCTCGTCGCACGGCCGGCCGTCCGTGGACAGCCCGACCGCGACCGCGCTCGAGACATGGACCAGGCGACCGGCCCCGGCCGCGCGCATCGCCGCCAGCACCGCGGCGGTGCCGTCGACGTTGGCCTTGCGCAACGTCGGGGTCAGGGTCGGGGTGACCTCGACCGCGGCCGCGGCGTGGAAGACCACGTCGGCGCCGGTGAACGCGCGGGTCAGGCCGGCCCGATCGTCGAGCTCGGCGTGGACCCACTCGATGTCGAGGTGGGCCAGGTGCGCGACCTTCGTCGACGGCCGGCGGGTGGCGCGGACCTGGACCCGCTCGGCCCGCAGCGCCGCGGCCAGGTTGCCGCCGAGCAGGCCGGAGGCGCCGGTGATGACGGCGAGGGTCACGCGCCGATCCTACGGCATCGGCCGCGCCGCCGGGCAACCACAGGGTCGCGGCGTGGGACCAAGCACGGCATGACCCCTCGGTTCGGTTCGCGCCCGGCGAGCCTGGCCGTGGCGCTGGCGCTCGGCGTCGGTGTCACCGGCTGTGCTCACGATATCCACGCCCTGTTCCCGGCCGAGGCCGGCGCCGACGTCGGCGCGATCGAGCTGGCGTTCACCGCGCCGGCGTCGTCGGTGTCGGTCGCGATCAACGGCGTGATGGTCGTGCGCGCGGCCCACACCGAGCGGATCATCGTCGGCGCGGTGCCGACCGGCTACGCCGAGCTCGCGATCGCGGCCGGCCCCGGCGAGAAGCAGGTCCGGGTCTGGGTCGACAGCGGCAAGACCACCGCGGTCCCGGTCGGCGCGCCCGACGACGCGCCGCTGTCGACGATGCGCAGCTTCGCCCTGTCGCTGGTCAGCCTCGCGGTCTACACGCTCCTGCGCCGCTAATTCGGATATGGTGGCGCGATGCGCTGGCGCCGGGGGACGATCGCGCGCGTGTTCGTCGTCGGCGCGGTCGTGCTCGGCGGCGGCGTGGACATCGCCCTGGCGTCGCCCCTCGACCTGTTCGGCTTCGGCGGGCGGTCGCCGGGGCTGGCCGGGGCCGGGGTGGCGTCGACCACCGACTACGAGGCGGTGTACGTCAACCCGGCCGGGCTGGCCGAGGTCACCCGCAAGCGCGCGACGATCGGCGGGCTGTACGGCGACTTCGCGCTGAAGCTCGACGGCGTCGACACCGGCACCGAGCCGGCCCGCGGTTTGGTGATCGGCGGCCAGGTGCCGATGCCGCTCGGCGGCGCGCTGCGCGATCGGGTCGGGCTCGGCTTCGGCTTCTTCGTGCCGACCGCGGCGATCAACCGGGTGCGGGCGCCGCGGCCCGGGGTACCGACGTTCGCGCTGCTCGAGAGCCGCAGCCAGGTGGTCGGGCTCCAGCTCGCGGTCGGGGTCCGGCTCCGGCCGCGCTGGTCGGTCGGCCTCGGGCTCAACGCGCTGGCGGTGCTGCGCGGCGGCATCGCGGTCACCACCGACGGCTCGGGCCGGTTCACCACCCAGAGCGAGCAGCGCCTGCTGACCCGGTTCGCGCCGATCGCCGGCGTCCGCTGGCGCTGGCGGCCCGACGTCGAGCTGGCCGCGGTCGCGCGGGCGCCGTCGCGGTCCGACTACGACATCGTCGTCACCAACGACCTCGGCGCGGTCCTGCCGCTGACCCTGCCGGCCATCCGCATCGCCGGCAACTCGCAGTACGATCCGTGGACGGTCGCCGCCGAGGCCGCGTGGCAGGTGAGCGACACGGTGACCGTCACCGGCCACCTGGCGTGGCAGCACTGGCGCGGGTTCCCGCTGCCGACCGAGAACCCGGTGGCCGCGACCCCGCCGCAGCAGCCGCCCGGCTTCCACGACACCGCGGTGCCGCGGCTCGCCGTCGAGCGGGTGGCGTCGGCGCTCGGCGGCGTGCTGGCGGTGCGCGGCGGCTACGCGTTCCTGTGGAGCCCGGCGCCCGAGATGCGCGGGCGGCAGTCGCTGCTCGACAGCCATCGCCACCTGTTCGCGCTCGGCGTCGGCCTGGCGTGGCCACGCAGCAAGCTGCCGCTGCACATCGACGCGTGGGTCCAGCTCCACCAGCTCCAGCCGCGCAAGCACGAGAAGGACCCCGGCCTGTTCCCGCCCGGCGAGACCGTGCCGTTCGCGGTCATCGCCACCGCCGGTCGGATCGTCGTCGGTGGCCTGACCGTGGGGATCGATCTATGACCGCGGCCCGCGCCACGCTCGCGACCGGCGGCCTGCTGCTGGCCACCGTCGGCGGCGCCGCCGCCAACCCGATCGATCTGTTCGGTTTCGGCCCGCGTGGCCAGGCCATGGGCGGCGCCGAGGTCGCCGGCGCCGACGACACCAGCGCCAACTACTACAACCCGGCGTTGCTCGCGCGCTCGTCCGACATCCGCATCGACGTCGGCTACCAGCTCGCGGTGCCGCGCCTGACCATCGACGGTCGCGCCACCGACGTCGACGCCTCGCGCGGGCTGGCGCTCGGCCTCGCGGTCCCGGGCCGGTTGCTCGGCGCCCGGCTCGCGGTCGGCGCCGGCCTGTTCCTGCCCGATCAGCAGATCACGCGGACCCGGACCCTGGCCAGCGAGCGGCCGCGCTTCGTCGCCTACGACAACCGGCCGCAGCGGCTGTTCCTCGGCGCCAACCTCGCGATCGAGCTGCCCCACGGCGTCGCGCTCGGCGTCGGCATCGCCTACATGTCCAGCACCCAGGGCTCGGTCGAGCTCGACGGCCTGGTCGCGATCCCTGATCCCGAGGACAGCGACCTCGCGCTCGCGATCGACGTCGATCTCAAGACCATCCGCTACCCGCAGGCCGGGATCGCCTGGCAGCTCTTGCCGTGGCTCACGGTCGCGGCGTCGTATCGCGGCGGCTTCAAGCTGGTGCTCGATCAGCGGTTCATCATCAAGGGCGACGTCGGCGCGCCCGGTCAGCCGCCGCTGGTGCCCGACGGCTACCTGAACCTGCGCTCGCGGGCCCAGGATCTGTTCCAGCCGGCTCAGCTCACCGTCGGCGCCACCGCCCAGCTCACGCCGCGGCTCGAGGTCGCGTTCGATCTGGCGTGGCACCGCTGGAGCGCGTTCGAGAACCCCGCGGCCCACATCGATCTCGACCTCGATCTCGGGACCTTCAACGACCTCGTCGACATCCCGCCCCAGGATCCGCTGCCGGCGCCGCACTTCCACGACATCGCGGTGTCGCGGCTCGGCGCCGAGTACCTGGTGCGCGGCGGTCGCCGGCCGTGGTGGGTGCGCGGCGGCTACGTCTACGAGCCGTCGCCGGCGCCGGCCCAGCGCGGCGCCACCAACCTCATCGACAACACCAAGCACACCGTGTCGGCCGGGCTCGGCACCGAGCTGCCTGGCATCGGCGGCATCGTGCTCTTGCCGGTGTCGATCGATCTCGCGGTCGCGGTGACGATGCTGCCCGACCGCGAGCACCAGAAATGGATCGCCGCCGATCCGATCGGCGACTACCGCTCGGCGGGCACGGTGGTCGTCGCCAGCCTCGGCTCGCGGTGGCGGTTCTGATGCGCGCGTCGGCTGCGATCGTCGCCGCGGTCGCCGCGGTCGCCGCGCTCGCCGCGGTCGCCGCGCTCGCGGGCTGCGGCCTCGGTTTCGCCGACGACACCAGCGGCGGCAAGGCCAACCTGCCGGCGGCCGGGACCGGGCCGTTCCGGCGGCCAGTCTTCGATGTCGAGACGCCGATCGAGGAGCCGTGGCTGGCGATCGATCGCGTCATCGACTTCGGCGAGCCCGCGGCCCTGGCCCGGCCCGGCGGCGGCGTCCGCTACTGGCTCAGCCGCGAGCCGGCCGAGCCGCCGGTCGGCGATACCCAGATCTGGGCCGGCGCGCTGGCCGATCTCCGGGCCGCGCCCGACCCGCTCGCGCCCGCGCTCACCGCCGATGCACAGTGGGAGCAGGGCCGGGTCGCCGCGCCCGCGGTGGTCGCCGATCGCGACGACGACCTCCACCTCATCATGTTCTACGAGGGCGGCCTCGCCGATGCGGCGATCGGCCGCGCCGACTCGCACGACGGCGGCGCGAGCTGGCAGAAGCACGGCGCGCCGGTGCTGCTCGCGGCCCGCTCGCCGGGCGCGGCCTGGGACGGCACCACCTGGCTGCTCGCGGTCGAGCGGCTGGCGGGGCCCGGCATCTGGCTGGCGCGCTCGGGCGACGGGACCACGTTCACAGTCGAAGACGCGCCGATCTTGACCGCGCGCCCGACCGTGGCCAAGGCCTTCGACGCGGTCGCGCTCGGCCAGCCCGCGCTCGGCTGGACCGAGGAGGCGACCGGCCGCGGCCTGTGGATGATGTGGTACGCGGGCACCGACATGCTGCCGCCGGTCGACGACACGCCGCGCCGGTTCGCGATCGGCTATGCCGCGTCGTTCGACGGCGTCACCTGGCAGCGCGCGGCCGGCGTCCGCCCCATCCTCGGCACTCCGGCCGGTGCGCCCACCGTCGTGCTCGGCGACGGCGGCCCCGACTGGCTGCTCTACGACGCGATCGTGTCGCAGCGCGGCGCGGTCGGCGTCGCCACCCACTGACGCAGCGCTCGAGGACTCTGATACGATCACCGCAAGGGAGGACTCGTCATGAGGCGATGCCAGAGGTTGTGCTGTGTGGTCGTGACCATGCTCGCCGGCTGCGCGGCCGACGGGACGCTCGGGCCGCCTGGTGATCCCGGTCCGCAAGGGCCGGCCGGCGAGATCGGTCCGCAGGGCCCGGTCGGCCCGGCCGGTGCCCAAGGGCTGCAAGGACCCCGGGGTGCCGACGGAGCCGTCGGGCCGATGGGTCCGGCGGGACCGGCGGGACCGGCAGGACCGGCGGGGGCAGCGGGGGCGCAAGGGCTCCGCGGCTTGACCGGCTTGACCGGCGCCCTCGGTCCGCAGGGCGTGCCCGGCCCGATGGGGCCTGCGGGCGCGGCCGGCGCGGTGGGCGCTGCGGGTGCTGTCGGACCCGCAGGCCCGGCGGGACCCGCGGGTGCGAGCGCGATCAGGGGCTACGCGTCTCGAAGCTGGAACAACCAGACCAACTGCCCGACGGGCCAGTGGACGACGATCAACGACAGCACCCTCGTCATGACGACCAACGGTGGCCCCTTGATGATCGCGATGGGCGTGTCGCTCGTCAGTGGATCGACGGGCACGTGCCGCCCGATCATCGACGGCTCCTGGGCCGCGACGTTCGAAGGTGAAGTGGATCCCGGCACCCCGTTCTGGTCGGAGGGCCTGGCGTCGGTCGGCTGCTGCGGCGGCGGATGGCGGCTCTGGGACAAGACCCGCCTCTACACCGGAGTTCCGGCCGGGCTGCACTCGATCTCGATCCAGTGCGCGACCGACGGCGGCACGATGCAGGTCAACAACGGCAGCAACGTCCGCTCCTCGTGGTCCGTGCTGGAGCTCAGCGTGGCCCCGCCGCCGGCGTGAGCCGCACCCGATGACGTGATCGTCGAGCTCCGCTGACCCGCGCCCGGACGCCGCATCGACCGGGCCCGGGCAGGTTGCTGGCCCAGCTCCGCCCGTGACCGACCGGACCCACAGGCCACGGGTGGGTGCAGGTCCGACCCTGGGCTCACCCCGGCGGGGCGAACGGCCGCGGCGCCCTCGCGTGTTATCGTCGCTCGCGCGCGCGGCGCGCACCGCATGAAGGTCCGTTTCTGGGGTGTACGCGGCTCGATCCCGGTTCCCGGGCCGAGCACCAACCGGTACGGCGGCAACACGTCGTGCGTCGAGGTGCGTCCGCGCGGCGCCGACCCGTTCGTGATCGACGCCGGCACCGGCATCCGTCGCCTCGGCAAGCAGCTGATGGAGGACCGCTTCGGCGAGGGTGCCGGCACCGCCCACATCCTGATCAGCCACACCCACTGGGATCACATCCAGGGCATGCCGTTCTTCTCGCCGCTCTACACCCGCGGCAACCAGCTGCACATCTACGCCCGGACCGCCGGCGACACCCACCTGCAGGCGGTGTTCGCGTCGCAGACCAAGGATCCGTACTTCCCGGTGCCGCTGACCGCGCTCGAGGCCGAACTCACGTTCCACGAGCTGACGGAGGGCACCACGTTCACCGTCGGCACGACCCGCGTCACCTGCACCCGGCTCAACCACCCGTGGGTCGCGATGGCCTACCGGCTCGACGCCGACGGCGCCGCGGTCGTGTACTGCTCGGACACCGCGCCGTTCGTCGACGTCCTGCTCGAGCACGAGTTCGTCGCCACCCCGCCGGTGGTCGGCGCGCCGCTGCCGCCGACGGTCGCCGCCAAGCTGGCGACGATGCGGGCCGGGCTGGTCG
>JAYVSF010000090.1:0-7732 GCA_043775605.1 Myxococcales bacterium | reverse complement strand
CGCCGTGGCCCCATCGGGTGCTGCGCTGGCGCGGCGCCGGCCGGTAGCCACCGCCAGCGTTCAGTCCTCTTCGTCGTCGTAATCGATGGGCTCCCAGCGTTGCTCGTGGCTCGCCGGGCAGATGCCGCGGTAGCTGCAGCGATCGCACCACGGGCCGGGGTTGGTGCGCGGCCCGTCGTCGACGGCGAGGGCGGCCGCCTCGATGTTGTCGACCAGCGCCGGCACCAGCCGGTCGGCGACCTCGTGGGCAAAGACCGGCGGCGACCACTCGATCGCGCGGTCGGCCACCCAGTGGACGCCGAGCCAGAACTGGCGGGCGTTCCGGAACCAGGCCGCAGCCAGCACCAGGTAGCCGTCGAGCTGGTCGCGCAGCGTGTGGCCACGGATCCGGAAGCCGGTCTTGTGATCGACCACCGCGAGGCTGTGCTCTTCGAACACGTAGGCCGCGTCGAGCACGCCGCGATAGAAGGCGTCGCCGGAATAGAACTGGGTCGCGCTGAGATCGTCGCGCACCGCCAGCGAGTACTCGACCAGCTGACGCTGGACCCGGCGCCGGCGGCGGAACTCGGCGATGCGTTCGGCGAACGGGGCGATGCCGCCGGTCAGCGCGTCGTACCGGGCCTGCTCGTGCTCGTCGGTGAGCTTGGTCCGGGCCTTGAGCGCCGCGGCCTCGGCCGGCAGCCCGAGCAGCGCCTCCTCGAGCGCGGCGTGGATGGCCTTGCCGATCCGGGCCTCGGGCATGACCTCGGGCTCGGGCACCCGCTCGACGTACTTGTAGTGGAATAGCCGCGGACAGCGCAACGCCGCCGCGACCTTCGAGGCCGACCACGGGGCGTGGATGAGGGCACGTGTCGACGGCACTGGGTGGACTGGCTGGACTCTACAGCGTGGGTCGGTCGAAGGCAGACCCCGCACATGATCCGTGGACCCGGGCCCCCAGCATCCTTGTTGACCGCTCGCTGACGCTCGCTGGGGTCGACGGCACGGGAGCCAGACTGTACTGCGCCGGGACGGCAAGCGCGAAAACTTGCCCGGGCGGGATCACGCCGCCACCATCGCCCCACGATGGCGGCAGCTCCTGCTCACGAGTGCGATGTCTGTGGTGCGCGGGTCCACGAGCTGCGGCGCGGCCGCTGCTGGGGCTGTTACGCCCGCTGGGTCGACGCCCGACCGGTCGGGCTCGGCGCGCGCTGCGTGGTGTGCACCGAGCGCCGGCGCCGCATGCTGCGCGGCGTCGAGCTGCACGGCTCGTTTTACCCGATGTGCTTTGCCTGCGCCGGCCAGGCCATGAACCTCGACCCGATGCCGGCCACGGTCGCCGCGCTCAAGCTGCAGCTCACCCGCGAGCGCCGCGGCCCCGATCGCCGGCTCGGTCGGCCCGACACCCGCGTGTTCCAGTACGAGCGCCGCGCCGGTCAGCGCCGGGCCGGGCGCGAGGACGGCGAGCAGATCGACGACGACATGATCATCGAGATCTTCGTCGAGGACGACGTCGGCGTGGCCGCGACCGTGGTCGCACCGGCCGGGCCGTTCGCGGCCCACGACGGCGACGACGCGCACGACGGCGAGGACCTCACCCGCATCCGCGAGCTGATGGTCCTTTAGCGAGCCCCTGGCGAGGTCGTCGTCGGCGTCTCACCAGCGGCGCGCGACCCGCAGCGCGATCAGTGGCGGCGGGCCTTGCCCGAAGCCCTGCGCTTGACCGCCGGCGGGGCGGACTTGCCCTCGGCCCGCGGCTTGAGGGCGGCGCCCGGCGCGCCGTGGTCGATCCACGACGCGACCCGCGCGAAGTCGGCGAACCGGGTCTGCTTGCCGTCGGCGCCGAGGAACGCCAGCACGTAGCGGTGGTCGTCGATCTCGGCGCCGGTCACGAAGCAGTAACCGGCGGCCTTGGTGAAGCCGGTCTTGCCGCCGAGCACCTTGTAGGTCCCGGCGATCAGCGGCTGGTTGGTCGAGCTGTACTGGATCTTGGTGTAGCCGGTGCGCGACCTCACCTCGGCCCAGCGGGTGCTCACGATCTCGGCCAGCAGCGGATCGGCCAGCACCGCGCGCAGCGCCAGCGCCATCTCGCGGGCCGTCGACACGTTGCCGCGCAGGCCGGAGGTGTCGGTGAAGCGGGTCTTCTTGAGGCCGAGGTCCTTGGCCACCGCGTTCATCGCGGCGATCAGCTCGTCGGGCGTCATGCCCGCGGCCCGGCCGAGCGCGGTCGGCGCCCGATTGTCCGACGCCATCAGCATGGCCCGTAGCAGATCGATGTTGCGGAAGCTCTGGCCCTGCTCGAGGCGGGTGCGCGATCCCCCCTTGGCGGCGCGCACGTCGGCGCCGATGATCTCGGTCCAGCCGTCGAGGTCGAGGCCCTTGCGCCGGACCGCCAGGGCCACGAAGATCTTGGTCGTCGAGGCGATGGCGCGGACATCGTCGGGCTGCTTGGCGAACAACTCGGCGCCGGTGCGAAGATCCAGCACGGCCGCCGACTCCGACCGAACCGTCGGCAGTTCCGCGCCCTTGTCGGCCAGCGCGGGCCCCGCGGCCAGGCCCAGCGCGAGCGCGATCCCGGCCAGGGATGTCACGAAGCGTCGATCGTGCATCTTCTGTGAAATAGCACGGCGCCTCGGCCGGGGCGAAAAACCGACCGAGGCGGCCAAGGCCGGTCGTCGCTGCCGGGTCCAACCGGCGGGCCGGAGATCCATCGCAGCCGCGACCGACGCGACGACCTTCCCTGGCGATGGCGCTCACGGTTCAAACCGGCTATCGTAGGCCCCGCCGGGAGGTACGCATGGATCCGCACGGAGCAACGATTCAGGACCAGATCGTCGGTATGACGATCGGCAATTACATGGTCCGCCAGAAGCTTGGCGAAGGCGGCATGGGCGCGGTCTATCTGGCCGAGCACCCGACCATCGGCAAGAAGGTGGCCCTCAAAGTCCTTCACGCCGAGTTCGCCGCCGACGCCAGCGTCGTCTCACGCTTCTTCACCGAGGCGAAAGCGGTCAACGACATCGGTCATCCGAACATCGTCGACATCGTCGACTACGGCATGATCACCAACGCCCAGGGGGAGCAGCTCGTCTACTTCTTCATGGAGTTCCTGCCCGGTCACACCCTGACCGATCTGATCAGGGCCGAGTCGGCGCTGCCGGTCGACCGCGCGCTCAACATCACGATCCAGGTCGCCGACGCGCTCGCGGCGTCGCACAAGTGCAACATCGTGCACCGGGACCTCAAGCCCGACAACATCATGCTGGCCCAGCGCGGCCGCGAGCGTGACTTCGTCAAGCTGCTCGACTTCGGTATCGCGAAGCTCACCGGCGATCAGCCCGGCGCGCAGAAGACCCGGGCCGGCCTGGTCATGGGCACACCAGCCTATATGTCGCCCGAGCAGTGCGAGGGCCGCGGTCAGATCGACCACCGCTCGGACATCTACTCGCTCGGCGTCGTCATCTACGAGATGGTCACCGGGCGGGTCCCGTTCTACGGCGAGGGCTTCGGCGAGATCCTGGTCCAGCACCTGACCGCGCGGCCGGTGCCGCCGTGCTCGATCAAGGCCGACATCCCCAAGCAGGTCGAGCTGATCGTCCTCAAGTGCATGGAGAAGGCGCCCGAGAAGCGCTTCCCGAACATGGACGAGATGGTCAAGGCCCTCGTCGATCCAGTCGGCTACATCGATGCGCACGGCGGCGTCGCCGGCTTCATGGCGACGACCCTGGTGCCGTCCGACACCCCGGCGAACATCCCGCTGTCGAAGCTGACGCCGTCGCCGCTCGCGCCGCTCACGCCGGTGCCGGGCGCGATGGTGGCGACGACCACGCTCGGTGGCGCCACCGGTCAGGCGGTGTCGCCGCCCGGCGGCAAGAGCAAGACCGGCCTGTTCGTCGGTCTCGGCCTCGCTGTCGCCGCGGCCGCGACGGTCGTCGTCGTGATGATGATGGGCGGCGGCAAGAAGACGGCGGGCGCTTCGCCGTCGCCGGGGCCGGGCTCGGTCACCGAGCCGGGACCGGGGACCGCCGCTGGCTCGGCCAAGGAGCCGGGGTCAGGTTCTGGCTCGGGCACCGCGGCCGCGGTCGATCCGGGTTCGGGCTCGGGCTCGGCTGCCGATCCGGGTTCGGGTTCCGGTTCGGGCACCGCCGCGGATCCGGGTTCCCGCTCGGGCTCGTCCGAGGTCGGCTCGGGTTCGGGCAGCGCGGAGCCGGGCTCCGGCTCCGGTTCGGCCGGGCCGGGCGCGGGCTCGCTCGCCGGCAAGAAGATCAAGATCAAGGTCTCGTCGACGCCGTCCGGCGCGTTCGTGTACTTCGGCGACGAGGTCAAGGAGCGCGGCAAGACGCCGATCGAGTTCGAGGTCGACGCGGCCGAGGGCGAGACCGAACTGCTCATCCAGCGTGGCGCGAAGCGCGAGACCCGCACGATCAAGCTCGACGCCGACGTCGATCTCGAGGTCCAGCTCGAGGGTGCGGCCGCCGAGCCGGCGACGGCGCCGGTCGCGCCGACAGCCCCGGTCACGCCGGCGACGCCGAAGAAGCCGTCGACGCACCGCACCCACGCGGCGCCAGCCGATCCGTTCGCGCCCCGCCACCACTGAGCCGCGACGAGTACGGGCCTGCTAGGATGGCCACGCCATGAAGAAGTGTCCGTTCTGCGCCGAGGAGATCCAGGACGAGGCCATCAAGTGCCGGTTCTGCAACTCCTTCCTCAGCGCGGCCCCGCCCGCCGGGGCGCTGGTCGCAGCACCGGTCCCCGCGTCGACTGCCGCGCCGGCCGCGGGCCCGGCTGTCGCGCTGCGTCCGGCGATGGCTGCCGACCCGGCCCCGGCGCCCGCCGCCAGTGTGCCGCCGTTCGCGCGCACCGGCGTTGACGCGCCGCGCGAGCAACGCCGGATGCTGTACGAGGGCTCGCCGTCGTGGCGCGCGTTCTTCAAGCACTACGTCCTCGGCGGCATCGCGACGCTGATCGTGCCGCTCCTGATCTTCAAGGTGCTGGGCTGGCTGGGCGCGGCGCAGGGCAGCAAGGTCCTGGTGATGCTGATCCTGCTCGCCATCGCCGGGCTCTTCTTCTTCGGCCTGTACCTGTACCGGCGCTCGGTCCGCATCCGGGTGACCACCAGCAACATCGAGGTCGAACGCGGGCTCCTGTCGAAGAAGATCGACGTCCTCGAGCTGTGGCGCTGCCGCGACGTCCGCTACCGCCAGAACTTCGCCGACCGGCTGCTGGGCATCGCCCACATCGACGTCTACACCGCCGACGTCACCACGCCCCACCTCGAGATCCTCGGCCTGCCGGCGTCGCGCCAGCTCTTCGAGCAGATCCGCGACTGCATCGAGCTGCAGCGCCAGAGCCGCAACGTCTACGGCGTCATCAGCTGACGGCGCCTGCGCCAGCTACGGCTTCTTCTTCTTCAGGGCCTTGATCTCGGCCTTGGCCTTGCCGAGATCGCCGTCGCCCTTGTCCGCGAGGTCGACGTAGCGCTGGAACGCGTCGATCGCGAGCTTGTACTTCTTCTGGGCCTCGTAGACCCAGCCGAGGTTGTAATAGAGCAACGCGTTGTTGGGGTCGGTCTTGACGGCCTGGGTGATGAACACCTCGGCCTCTTCGTACTTGTGCGAGTCGTACAGGGTCAACGCGATCTTCGCCGCCGCCTTGGGGTGCGACGGCTTGATCTCGAGCGCCTTGTGGTACGCGGCGGTGGCCTCGTCGGGCTTCTTGTTGATCCGCAGCATCTCGCCGTAGACGTACCAGTACTTGGTGTTGTCGCTGACCAGCGCGGTCGCGCGCTCGGCGCTGGTCTCGGCCTCGGCCTGATCTCCGAGCTCGTTCTGCGACAGCGCGAGCTGGAACCAAGCCTCCGCGTCGCCGGGGTCGGCCTTGGTGGCCTCGAGCAGCCACTTCACCGAGTCCTGGACCTCGAACTGCTCGCGGCTGAGCTGGCCGAGCAGGCGCAGCGCGCGCGGGTTGGTCGGATCCTTCTCGACCGCGGCCCGCAGCTTGAGCGCGGCCTCGTCGATCTGCTTGGCGAGCTGCAGGCCCATGCCGAGCGACGTGAGGTAGTTGGCATCGTCGGGCGCGAGCTCGACCGCCTTGCGCAGATCGTCGACGCCGTTGTCGAGCCGGTTGTTCATGACCAGGGCCCGACCGCGCAGCTCGTAGCCGGCGGCGCTGGTCTCGTCGAGCGAGATCAGGCTGGTCGCGACCTCGGCGGCCTCGGCGAACTTGCCGCCGGCGACCAGCGCCTCACCGTAGTTGAGCTGGCCGCGCGCGTCGGCCGGCTTGGTCTCGTAGTAGGACTTGGCGACCTCGGCGGCTGCGTCGGGTTGCCGCTTCGCGATGAGGAACTTCGTGTGCTCCTCGATGATCGCGATGTCCAGCTTCATGCCCTCGGCCTGCTTGTACAGCCCGTGGGCCTTGTCGATGTCGCCGGCCGCGGCGGCGGCGCGGGCCTGGGTCAGGATGTCGTCGAGCTTGGGGCCCTTGACCGGCGGCGGCTTCTTCGGCGTCGTCTCCTTCTTGGGGCCGCCACCGCAGGCGGTCAGCGCGGCCGGCATCCCGAGCGCCGCAGCCAGCGGGAGGACGGTGGGCAGCGAGCACAGGGCCACCAGGCAGGTGCGGCGGAGACGGGCGATCATGCCTCCAAGCTAACCAATCGGGCCCCCCGGCGCAAAAGCGGGGGGCCGGGAGTTGCGCAAGGACCGTTACAAATGGGGCGCGGGTGGTGCCGGCGGACGACCGCCGAGCAGGTCGGCGAGGTCAGCGCGCCCGGGTGCCTTGGCGTCGGCGGTCAGCCACGACGCGCGCGCGAGGTCGAACAGGCCGAGGCGGTGGAGGACGAGGCCGCGCACGACGAGGGCGTCGACCGAGTCGGCGTCGGCGGTGACCGCGCGGTCGAGGACCTGGCGGGCCTCGTCGAGCACCAGCCGCTGCGCGTCGGTGAGCGGCAGACCGCTGCCGATGCCGCCGCGCTCGGCGAGCAGGCTGCCCAGCACCAGCAAGGTCGGCGGATCCTCGACGCGGGCGAGCAGGGCCCGGGCCGCCTGCTCGGCGTCCTGATCGCGGCCGAGGTCGCCGAGCATGCGGGCGGTCGCGCGCGCCGCGACCACGCCCAGGCCCTGGATCGCCGACGCGTCGGCCGGCAGGTCGCCGGCGAGGATCGCCCGCCACAGCAGGTGCAGGTGACGCTGGAGCGGGGCGCGCTCGTCGAGCAGCGGCGGCGCCAGGCCGGCGACCCAGGCCAGATCGTCGCCGAGCAGGTCGGCGAGCCACGGCGGCGGCAGCCGGTCGGCGGCGGGCTCGGGCAGGAAGCCCATCAGCGCCGGCCGGCGGCGATCGAGCACCGCGCCGTCGAGCCGCGCGAGGTCGGCGGCGCCGAAGCGGGTGGTCAAGCCCGCGGCCCGCGCCGCGGCCTCGAGGCGACCGCGGCCGGCCTCGAGCCGGGCCCGCTCGACAGCGACATAGCCCGACAGGCGCGCGCCGGTCGGCCCCGGGTAGCGCGGCGGCGGCGGCGGGGCGGCGGTCGCGGGCTCCTCGGCGAGGGTGAGGGCGTAGCCGCGGCCGGCGGGGCGGGCCAGGCGCGGATCGAGGCGACCGAAGCCGGCGCGGTCGCTGGCGACGGTCAGGCCAGCGCGCAGGTTGCCGACCGCGAGCCGTTCGTCCTCGGCGCCGGCTACCGCGTCGTCGATGCGCGGGGTGTGGAGCTCCGGGCGGGCGCGCTCGACCGCGGCCAGCGCGCGCGGCCGGTCGAGCCGAT
>JAYVSF010000089.1:0-18453 GCA_043775605.1 Myxococcales bacterium | reverse complement strand
TCCGACGCGCGCATGCCGAGCTTGTCGAGCTTGGCGCCGATGGTCACGCCCCGGGTCCGGGTCGGCACGATGATCAGCGACTTGTTCATGTGGACCGGGCCGTCGCCGGTCGAGGCCAAGAGGCACAGCCAGTCGGCCTGGGCCGCGTTGGTGATCCACATCTTGCTGCCGTTGATCACGTAGTCGTCGCCGTCCTTCCTGGCGACGGTCTTGATCGCGGCGACGTCGGAGCCGCCGCTGACCTCGCTGACCGCGATCGCCGCCACCTGGTCGCCGGCGATGGCCGGGACCAGGAACTCGCGGCGCAGCTCGTCGGTGCCCCAGCGCGCCAGCGCCGGCGTCGCCATGTCGGTTTGCACGCCGAGCGCCATCGGCACCGAGCCGCCGTGGCAGGTGCCGAGCTCCTCGGCCGCGACCGTGGCGTACGAGTAGTCGAGGCCGAGCCCGCCCCAGGCCTCGGGCTTGGAGATGCCGAGCAGGCCGAGGTCGCCGGCCTTCTTGAACACCTCGTGGGCCGGGAACGCGCCGGCCTTCTCCCACTCCTCGCAGTACGGGTTGATCTCCCGGGCGACGAAGTCGTGGACGGTCTTGCGCAGGCTGCGGTGCTCTTCGGTCAGACGCATGGGTACCTCGCGCCGACCGTACACGCGCGTCCCCGCCCTCGCCACTCGCGCCGCCGACGAGAAAGCCGAAGAAAGCAGCGAGGTCAGCGAGCGCGGGCGCGACGGCCCGGCTTGGCCACGGGCGGCGCGGCGTAGTGCGCGACCGTGCGATCGACGGCGAGCAGGAACGCGCGGATCGACTGGTCGAGCGCGGGCTTCGGCGTGTCCTCGAGCCGGGTGTGCGAGATGCCGGGGCTCGACTGGGCGAAGATCATCGCGGTCGGGACGATGCCGGCCATCTCGGCGGCGTCGTGCAGCGGCCCCGACGGCAGCTCGGGCGCGTGGCCGGTGACCTCGCGGACCGCGTCGCGCATGAAGCCCATGAGGGTCTCGTCGAACGGCCGCGGCGGGATGTGCAGGAGCGGGCTCCACGTGACCTCGACGTGCTGGCTGCGCGCGGCCCGGGTCGCGGCCTGCTTCGCGTCGGCCAGCATCGCCTTCAAGACCTTGCCGTCGAGCGCGCGCAGGTCGATCGAGATCTCGGTCGAGCCCGGCACCGCGGTGACGAAGTTGGGCTCGACCTTGACCACGCCGCAGGTCGCGACCACCCGGGTCCGCGGGGTCTTGCCCGAGTGCGCGACGCTGATGTCGCGGCAGGCCAGCGCGAACTCGGCGGCGGCCAGGAACGCGTCCTTGCGCAGGTGGATCGGCGCGGCGCCCGAGTGCGCGGCCTGACCGACGAACTTGAGGTTGTGGCGCTCGACGCCCATGGTCCCGAGCACGACCCCGGTCGGCCGCTTCATCGACTCGAGCACCGGGCCCTGCTCGATGTGCAGCTCGAGATACGCGACCGCGGCGAGGGTGTCGAAGTACGCGCGCGCGGTGCCCATGCCGTCGAGCGTGATGCCGTTGTCGGCCAGCGCGTCGGGCAGCTTCACGCCGGCGCGATCGACGAGGTGGGCGAGCTCGGCGTGGGCGTCGAGGGTGCCGGCCGACGCCGCCGATCCGGCCAGGCTGCGGCCGAAGCGCGCGCCCTCCTCGTCGGCCCAGTCGACCAGTTGCAACGTCAGCGCCGGGGTGCCCGCGGCCTTGCCCCGCCGCAGGACCTCGAGCCCGGCCAGCACGCCGAGCACGCCGTCGAGCCAGCCGCCGCCCGGCACCGAGTCGAGGTGGCTGCCGATCACCAGGCTGCGCGGGCTCGCGCCCGGCAAGGTCGCCCACAGGTTGCCGGCGCCGTCGCGGTGTGGCTCGAGGCCGAGCTCGGACCGCAGCTTGCCGGTGAACCACGCGCGGGTCTTGCGCCAGATCGGCCCCCAGGCCACCCGCTGCGCGCCGCGCTCATCGGTGGTCAGCTTCGCCAGCTCACGGAGGTCGGCGATCACACGCCGCGACGACGGCTTCATATCCGCCGAACTTACCAGGACTCGGCGCTACTCGGTCGGCGGGATCCCTGGTTGAGCCAGCCCTCAGTGACCGAGACCCGCCGCGACGGCAGCACGCCGTCCGCGGGCAGCGCCGGCACTCGGTGCCACACCGCTGCCAGGTCGGCCGGAGTTGGGGCGCGCCGCTGCCTGCGCGGCAGCGTGCCGATCGACGACGATCGCGCAACTCGCCGTGATCACACGATCACCCCGATGACGATCGTTGCAGCGCGACGGCACATCGCTTGATAGACTTGCTGTCCATGCTGTTCCCGTCCCTCCTGCCGCTCGCCGTGGTTGGGTGGATGTCGGCGACGCCGGCAGCCCCGTCCAAGGCCATCGTGGATGCGACGGTGGCCGCCAGCCACCAGGCCGCCGCGGCGATGACCGAGGAGACGGTCGACGTGCCGCTGTTCGACGTCAACCATCAGGAGCGGCGCACGGTCCGCATCGGCCTCGACGGCGCGGTCGACGCCGAGACCCGGGCGACCCTCGAGCGCATGTTCCGGTGCAAGCGGACCCAGCGCCGGCACGCGGTCGATGACGGCCTGCTGGTCATGCTGGCCGACGTCGCCGCCCACTATCCCGGCAAGACCATCGAGTACATCTCGGCGTTCCGCGCGGTCGACGAGCACAGCTCGCGCCACTGGCAGGGCCGCGCCCTCGACTTCCGCATCCCCGGCGTCGACACCATCGAGGTCCGCGACTACGTGTGGACCCACCACTCGCGGCTCGGCCTCGGCTGGTACCCCGACGGCGACTTCATCCACATGGATCACCGGGATGACCCGGACTACGCCTGGACCCACGTCGGCGAGCACGATCGTGGTAACCCGGGCTGGGCCGCCGAGCTGCGCGCGCCCAAGCACCACGACCGCCGCGTCAACCGCGTCGGCACCTGACGCGCTTGTCCGCCGGAGAGTGACCTCCGCGTGTCACTCGCCGTACGCCTGGCGGCCGCCGGGTCCGGCCACTCGACTGGCCAGGACTGGGATTCAGCCAGGAGGGGTGAGTGTCTTTCCGCACGGTTCGCGCGACCACCGCGCGGCACGGACGTTGCTCTACGACGCCGCCATGAACAACCTGAAGCTGATGGCCGTGGTGGGGACGTTGCTCCTGGGCGCCTGCTCCGACATGGAGTTCAACGACGAGGGCGGGGCCGACATCCAGGGTGAGGAGAAGGCCGACGGCGCCCCGGGTATCGAGGTCACCGCCCGCATCGGCGTCGGCTCGGTCGACGCGGTGCTGACCACGGCGGTGCCGCGGCTCGGGTACGTGTTCTACGCGGGCGAGGGCACCGCGGTCTCGCTCGAGGTCACCCACGCCGGCAGCGACACCAAGCTCGACAGCCTGATCAAGGTCTACGGCCCGCGGCTCGCCGACGGCACCTACCCCAAGACCCTCGCCGCCGACGATGACACCGGCTACGGCAAGCTGTCCAAGATCAAGGACCTGTCGATCTCGATCCCCGGCTTCTACCTGGTCGAGCTGACCACCGGCCCGGCGACGCCGCCGGCCGCCACCGCCAAGGCTCGGCTCAAGCTGAGCTGCACCGGCACCTGCACCTCGCCGCTGCCGATCCAGCCGATCGACGAGGGCCTCAAGTGGTACCGGCGTTCGGCCGAGCGCCGCGCGGCGACGTTCCAGGCCTACGGGCTGGCGACGGCGAACCTGACCGCCAAGGTCGCGGCCGGGGTCCCGCCGAAGTGGGCGGTGGTGCTCGACATCGACGAGACCACGCTCAACAACTCGGCCTACCAGCAGGCGCGGCTCGACCTCGGCGTCGGCTTCTCGCCGGGTAGCTGGACCAGCTGGGTCAACGCCAAGGCGGCCACCCCGATCGACGGCGTCGTGCCGTTCGTCAACAAGGTCCACCAGCTCGGCGGCAAGGTCGTGTTCGTGACCAACCGCAAGGCGGTCATCGAGTGCCCGCAGACCGAGGACACCCTGCACACGGCCGGGATCACCTACGACGGGATCCTCTGCCAGACCGACTCGAGCGACAAGAACCCGCGGTTCCAGTCGATCGCCGCCGGGACCGTGCCGGGCCTGCCGGCCATGACCACCGTGATGTACGTCGGTGACAACATCCAGGACTTCCCCGGGCTGACCCAGGAAGTTCGCCGGCAGGACGCCGCGGCGTTCGCCCGCTTCGGCAACGACTTCGTGCTGGTGCCGAACCCGATGTACGGCTCGTTCGACAAGAACATCGACTGAGCGGCGGCCGCGCGAGGCGACGACGCGACCCGCGCGCGGCCCAGGGATGGGTCGCGCGTTTGCGCGTTCAGGGGGTCCAGGTCAGGGTCGGGCCGTCGACGCGGTAGATGATGCCGCCGCGGGCGTGGAGCTCGGCGACCACGACGTAGGTGCCGCCGGCGATCGGGTGATCGTCGGCGGTGCGGCCGGTGAACGGATAGCTGCGGCCGACCGGCACCAGCTCGCCGGGGATGGTCGCGGTCAGCAGCGGCAGCTCGTCGCCGGCGGTGGTCAGGTCGCGATCGAGCAGCAGGTCCAGCTCGAGCGGCGAGCGGGCGACGGTGGTGAGCACCAGGTCGCGGCCGGGCTGGGCGACGGTGAAGGTCAGCGCGTGATCGCGGAAGCGGATGCCCTGGACGACGATCAGGTGGGCGGCGTCGCCGTCGGCGGTGTCGACCTCGCCGTCGTCGGGGCCGAGCGCGACCGCGCGCAGCCGGTAGTTGCCGGGCGGCGCCGCGACCCGGGCCAGGTCGCGCCCGTCCCAGGTCAGCGAGCCCGGGGCCAGGTCGGTGGTGGCGATGATCTTCGGGGACTCGGTGCCGGCCACGACCTCGAGTTCGAGGCCGTACGCTAGCGACGCGGTCACCTGCCAGGCGATGCCGACGGCGGTGGTCGGCACCAGCTCGGCGAAGCCGTCGGGCGCGGTCACGACGAAGTCGGCCACCGGTGTCGGCGCCACCCCGCCGTCGTCGCTACCGCAGGTGCCGGCGCCGCCGCTGGTCAGCGCGACCGCGGCGATGACGGCGATCCGGAGGGTGGTGGCGGCGCGGCCCATGATCAGGGCTCCAGTGTCCCACGCGCCGGGCGTTCGAGCACCAGGCCGTCGTTCCAGGCCGCGACCAGGTCCTCGGTCGCGACCCGCGCCCAGTCGAAGTCGGCGACCAGCTCGCGCGGATGACACGGGACCGGCCGCGCGCGCAGGCCGATCGCCGCCGCCAGCAGCCCGCACAGCTCGTCGCCGCGGTAGCGCAGGCGCAGCTCCGACGACGGTATCGAGCCGTGCAGCTTGGCCAGCTTGTCGCCGTGGCCCGCAATCAGCAGCAGGTGATGGCGGTAGCGCGGCACCGGCCAGCCCAGCAGGTGGTGGATCGCGACCTGGGTCGCGGTCGACGGCGCGAGGTCGCGACCGCGCACCACCCGGTCGACCCCGCTGCCGCGATCGTCAACCACCACCGCGAGCTGGTAGGCGACCACGCCGTCGCGCCGGACCACCACCGGATCGCCCATCGCCGCCGCCGGATCCTGCGACAGATCGAGGCCGCCGTCGTCGACCAGCGTGATCGGCCCGTCGTCGAGCGCGACCCGCACCGGCTCGGTCGCCGCCCGCCAGCCGCCCGCCGGCAGCGCGCGACCGCGGCAGGTGTTGGCGTAGGCCCAGCTGCCGTCGGGAGCCCGGCGCCCGCCCTCGCGATCTCTGCGCGAGCACGCACACGGATACAGCCGGCCGGCCGCGGCCAGGGCGTCGAGCGCGGCCTCGTGATCGGCCTTCCGGGTCGCCTGATCGACGACCTCGTCCCAGTCGAGGCCGAGCCAGGCCAGATCGTCGAGCATCGCCGCCGCCCAGCCCGGCTGGCAGCGGGTGACGTCGAGGTTCTCGAGCCGGACCACGGCGCGGCCGCCGAGCGCGCGGACGTCGAGCCAGACCAGCAGCGCTGACAGCAGCGTGCCGGGGTGGGCGAGGCCGGTGGTCGACGGCGCGAACCGGCCGGTCGGTCGCGGCGGGAGCACGGTCAGGACGGCTCGTCGGCTTCGGGATCGTCGATCGCGGCCGCGGCCGTCGAGATCGGATGGCCGCCACGCGCGAGGGCATCCGCGGCGCGCTCGTCCGCGCCCGGCCAGAACAGCGCGCCGAGCTGGTGCCAGCGCGCCCGCCAGTCGACCGCGCCCTCGGCGATCAGCGACAGCAGCCGGTACAGCCCGGTCTCGCGCGGCGGCTCCGACGCCGGGTGGCGCGGCTCGAGGCCCGGCAGCGGGAACTCCATGCGCAGCACGCCGGCCTCGCACTCGACCGACAGGCTCGGCGCCAGGGTCCGGACCAGCTCGGCCATGCCGCGGTTGGAGCCGAGCACCTCGCACCGGAAGCTCTCGACCCCGCGCTCGCGGGCGGCCGCCACCAGCCGCTGGAACAGGAGCGAGCCCAGGCCCTTGCCCTGGACCCAGTCGACCACGGCGACCGCGGCCTCGGCCATGCCCGGATGGTGATCGAGGGTGATGAAGCGGGCCACGCCCAGGCCCTCGGTACCGTCGGCGGTCGAGGCGCCGATGGCCAGGTGACGGACGTGATCGAGCTCGGTCAGGTAGCGGAGCTCGTCGGCCGACAGCTCGGTCTTCGCCGCGAAGAACCGGCGGTACCGGCTCTCGGCCGACAGGCCCTCGAACCCGCGGCGCAGGAGCTCCTTGTCATCGGGCTGCAGCAGGCGCAGCACGACCTCGGAGCCATCGCGCAGGGTCGCGCGCTCGAGGTAGGCGGCGTCGAAGTACATGGACCTACGATCGCCGGCAGCCGGCGAGACGACGGGGAAGCGCTCGCCCGTGCGGCTGGCTAGGCGCCGCCGTCGAACGACAGCGCGTCGAGCTTGTTCTCTTCCTTGGCCGCCTCGTCGGCGCCGGGCAGCGGCTTCTTCTGCTCGGTGATGTTCGGCCAGGTCGCGCCGCCCAGCTTGGCGGCGATGTCACCCGCCACCGAGACCTCCTCGGCCTTCTTCGCGCCGCTGAACACCGCGTTGAGATCCTTGTAGACCGCCCACTTCGACGGCAGCTCGCTCTCCTCGAAGATGGCGGTGGTCGGGCACTCGGGCTCGCAGGCCCCGCAGTCGATGCACTCGTCGGGGTTGATGGCGAGGGAGTTCTTGCCCTCGTAGAAGCAGTCGACGGGACACACCGCGACGCAGTCGGTGTACTTGCACTTCACGCACGGGTCGGCGACGACGTAAGCCATTCGGGAACTCCCTTTTCTCACGCGACCGCTCGGCCGCCTCCCGTTCATAGAACGAACCCCCGCGCGATTCCAGATCTGGCGCGGGGTTCCTGCCCCACCGGCCCGGTTCGGCGCGGTGGACGAACCGGCCCCGGCGCGGCATCCTGCCGCGGTGCCGCCGCTCCGCAAGGGTCTCGTCCCCGTCTTGACGTCGATCGCCACCGCGGTCGCCGCCGCGGGCCTGCTGGCCGGGCCGCTCGCCGGCTGCGAGTCCGACTCCGGCCACAGCTCGGTGATGGCCAAGGAGCTCGATCGGATCTGCCACGCGGTCGAGCTGTCGGGCGCGGCCGGCGACGAGACCACCAACCGCACCTACCTGATCGCGACGTGGCTCACCGCCAACATCCGCAGCGACGAGGGCGTCGCCTGGCTGCAGACCTTCGCCAAGCTCGGCGGCGACAAGGCCGCCCGCCGGACGATGCTGGCCGAGGCGGCGCGGGCCAACGGCGTCCGCGACTGCCCGCTGATCGACTTCTGGAAGTAGCGGACCGTCCGCGGCGCCTGGTCAGGCCTTGTCGTCGCCGGGCGTGCCGCCGACGTCGCCGGTCGCGACCTCGGCCGGTAGCGGGTGCAGGTGCCAGGCCTTCTCGAGCAGCTCGTGCAGCGCGTAGATGAGCGGCGTGACCAGCACCGCCACGGTCACCTTCACGACGTACGAGGTGATGATGATCTTCAGCAGCACGTGGCCCGGCAGCCGCGAGCCGAAGGCGATGCCGATGACCACGCAGGTGTCGAGGAGCTGCGACACCGCCGTCGAGCCGGTGGCCCGCAGCCACAGGTAGCGCTCGCCGGTCAGCTTCTTGATGACGAAGAACACGCTGATGTCGACGTAGTTGGCGAGCAGGAACGCGGTCATCGACGCCAGCTGGATCGTCACCGCGCTCATGAACACGTTGTCGAACGCGAACGGCGTCATGTTGCCGTCGGCCAGCCACTTCGGGTCGCCGGCGGCGCCGACCCAGGGCGCCAGGTTGGCGAGCTGGATGATCACGATCGCGAGCCCGATCATCGCGAAGCCGAGCATCGTCACCCGGCGCGCGACCTTGCGGCCGTAGAACTCGTTGATGATGTCGGTGAGGATGAACGTCAGAGGGAACGGGATCTCACCGACGGAGATCCACCAGTCGTAGCCGAACACGTGGACGTGCGTGAGCTTGCCGCCGATCAGGTTGCCGACCAGCAAACAGGTCAGGAACACGCTGACCAGGGTCATGAACAGCGTGAGCCGGGCGTCGAGCTTCATCGCCACCGATGGTGCCACCAACGGCCCCAACGCAACAACTGCGCCGTCGGCCCAGGCGCCGGCGCCGTCCCCGACCCGCGCCCGAACCGAGCCGCAACCGGTGGGCCTCAGGCCGCCGGCGTGGGTGTGAGCAGGAGCAGCGGGAACGTCTTCGTGTGGCGCAGGCGCAGCCGAGGAGCTCCGTCGGCGGCGGGCTCGGGTTCGCGCACGGCCTGGCCGATCACGACCAGACGGTCGCCCGGACGGACCACGTGCTCGACGTGGCGCAGGGTGTCGCGCGACGCCGTCGTCGGATCGAGATGGTCGAGGAGCGCGCGATCGTCGCGGTCGACGGCCACGTAGTCGACTGGCAGGCGCGCCTCCGCGCGGCCGGGCTCGATGATCGCGCAGCCGCTGGGGTCACGCAGGAGGAGGGGCACGCCGGCGGCGGCGATGGGCCCCTGACGCGATGCGCATCGTCGCGGGCTTCACCCCGTCGTGGCCTGGGCCGCCTCGGCCGCCGCCCGCAGCAACGTCGCGACGATCCCGCCGGGGTCCATCGTCTCGAAGTACGCGACGTCAGCGACGATCACCAGCTTGCCGCGCGCGCGCGACAGGCTGACGTTGAGCAGGTTCGGCGCCTCGGCGAGCAGCGCGCTCGGCCGCATCGGCGCGGCGTCGACCAGATCGATCAGCACGACGTCGCACTCGCGGCCCTGGAAGCGATGGATCGTGCTGCACTCCACAGCGTCGCGCAGCCGGCGCGCCGCCAGCAGGGTCCGGATCTCGGCCGCCTGCGCCGCGTACGGGGTGATCACCGCGATCGAGGACGCGCCGCCGAGGACCGCCTCGTGGGCGAGCTCGACGGTGCGCGCGGCCGACCCGCGGTTGACGCGCGACGAGCCCTTGGCGGCGCGCTCGCACGTGGTCGTCGCCGCGGTGTCGACCACCACCACCGGCCGCCCGGGGAACGGAGCCCGCGCGGTGATCGCTGCGATGACGTCGGGGTCGGCGCGGTGGACCAGCCGGTCGCCGTAGAACAGCCGACCGACGATCGCGCCGATCGCCGGGTGCATCCGGTACTGGGTCTCGAGCATCGCGACGATCGGGGACCGCGCCGGCTCCGGCACCGTGACGTCGAAGATGCTGCGGCCGATCGCGCGGCGGATCCGCTCGTCGTTCGACTGCACGATCGGCGGGAGCTGGCGAGGGTCGCCGACCATGATCGCGCGCTCGCGGCACAGGCACGCGGCGTGGAACAGCGGCGGCAAGGTCGCCATGCCAGCCTCCTCCGCGATCAGGACGTCGAAGCGCTGATCGGCCATGAGCGGCGCCAGGTATGCGGTGGTCAGCGTGCACAGGACCAGCCGCGCGTCCGCCACCACCCGCGCCTCGAGGTCGCGCTCGGCCGCCGCGTGGGCCGCCGCCCGGGTGCGCGCGAGGGCACGGACCCGCTCGAGCCGTGCGATCCGGCGGTCGAGGGCGTGCTGCTGGTCGCGCGGGTCGCGCGCGGCGATCGCCGGGCCGAGCCGAGCCCCGAACACGCGCTCGAGCGCGCTCGACCGCAGCCGCGCCGGCTCCGCGAACAGCGAGCGCTGCGCCGACACCGCCGGTGCGAGCTCCTCGATCATCGCCCGCGCGAACCGCGCCCGCTGCTCGACGTCGGCGATGCGGGCCCGCAGCGTGGCCCGAGCGGTGCCGTGCAGGTCGTGCCGGCGGGCGACGACGTCGCCGAGCTCGGCGCCGAACGTCTCGGCGGTGGTGCGGCCCAGGCGGATCGCGGCGCCGGCCGCGAGCACCGCGGCGAACCAGGGCCGCGCCGCCAGCTTGGCGAGCACCTCGTCGATCGCCGCGTTGGTCGTCGACGCCAGCAGGATCCGCTTGCCCTGCGCGAGCTGCTCCTCGATGACGTGGGTGAGCGTGACCGTCTTGCCGGTGCCGGGCGGCCCCCACACGAACGCGAGCGTGCTCTCGCTGCACAGCTGGACCGCCGCGCGCTGGCTCCGGTCGAGGCCGCCGTGATCGCCACGCAGCACGGTCGCGGTGCGCACCGGCGGGCGCCGGCCGAACAGCATCAGCGCGAGGTCGACGCCGTGGTCCGCCGGATCGAGCTGATCGAGCGCGGCGCGCAAGCGATCGTAGAGGAACCACGGCGCCACCACCAGCGCGACCGGGGCCGCGCCGTCGACGTCGATCGCGTGGGTCGCGGCCAGGACGAGCCGGCGGTCGGCGACCGTGAGCCGCTCGATCGTCGCTGGCTGATCGCCGGCGGCCGTGCGCAGGACGCACACCGCCCCGACCGCGAGCCGCTCGGCCGCGGCCGGCAGCTCGAAGCCGTACCGCAGCGTCCCGAGATCTTGACCGTGCGCGAGCGGGATCTCGAACGCCTCCGCCGACGCCCGCATCGCCGCGACCTCGCCATCGATCCCGCGCTGGAACGCCGCCACGAACTTGCCGAGCAGCTCCTTCATCGCCGACCGGCGAGGGTGCGCCGTTCCGTCGACCTTGTCCGCGCCGCTCTCGGCGATTCGCTCGCCGAGATCTCCTCACGCCGATTGCGGCCAGGCTCGAGTCCCGGAGTCCGCGCATCGCGATCCGCAGCGCGATGTCGAAGCCGTCGCCGACCAGATCGACGACGTCGTTGGTGGCCCGCAGCTCGACCTCGACCTTCGAAAACCGCGCGGTGAACCGGGCGACCAGCTCGGCGACCACCGCGGTGCTGATGTCGACCGGCGCGCTGATCCGGAGCTGGCCCGACGGTTCGGGCTCCCGCCGACCGGCAAAGCCTTCAAGACCTCGATGGTGACCATCGGCCACTGGACTCTGACAGGCGGCGGGAGTGTCGAACGGAAATCCGAGCCCGGGCCCGCCCCCGAGCTAGCGGACGACCTTGCCGTCGGGGTCGAGGACCTTGACGTCGCCGTAGTTGAGGGCGCGGATGCCAGCCTCGATCTTCGCGAGATCGCCGACGACGACCCAGGTCATCGCGGTCGGCTTGATCGCGCCGGCGGCGGTGTTGACCTGGGCCAGAGTCAGGCCCTGGATCTTGGCCGCGCGCTGGGCCGCCCAGTCGTCGGGCCGGCCGTAGCGGACGATCTCGCCGATCGTGCCCATCACCGCCGCCGCGGTCTCGTACGAGCCGGGCAGACCGCGGATCTCGTTGTTCTGGATCTTCGAGACCTCGTCGGGCTTGGCCGGGACCTTGCCGGTCGCGTACTGCTCGATCTCCTTCTTCAGCTCCTTCATCGAGTCGACGGTCTTGTCGAGCTGCACCGCCGCCGACGCGGCCCAGGTCCGCTGACCGAAGGCGTCGCCGAGGCCCGAGTACGAGCCATAGGCCCAGTGCTTGTCCTCGCGCAGGTTCATGTTGAGGCGCGAGCTGAACTCGCCGCCCAGCACCGAGTTGGCGATCTCGAGATCGATCGCGTTCGGGTCCTTGCTCGACGGCATGAGCTGGCTGACCAGGATGTTGGCCTGAATCGCGCCGGGCTGATCGATGAGGAAGACGCGCGGCTTGGCCGGCAGCTTCACCGTCGGGATCGCCAGGGTCGGCGCCGGACCGGCCGGGGCTTTCCAGCCGGCCAGCGCGGCCTCGAGCTTGGGCTGGAGCGCGGCGAGGCTGGTGTCGCCGACGACGATCAGGGTCGCGGTGTCCGGCCGCAGCCGGGTCTTGACCCACGCCACCAGGTCGTCGCGCTTGAGCGCGCTGATCGAGGTCTCGTCGCCGGTGCCGCTGGCCGGCGCGGCGTAGGGGTGACCGGCGCCGTACAGCAGCGGGCGGACCAGGCGCCGGGTCAGGGTCTGGGGCCGCGCCTTCTCCTGCTTGATGCCGGCCAGCCACTGAGCCCGGACCCGCTCGACGTCGGCGGTGTCGAAGCGCGGGCGCAAGAGCATGTCGGCGAACAGCGCCAGCGACGGGTCGAGGTTCTCGTCGAGCGCCGACAGGTACAGGCTGGCGCCGTCGAGGGACGCGCTGGCACCGATCGTGGCGCCCAGCGCCTCCATGCGATCGCCGAGCGCGAGCGAGTCGTAGGCACCGGCGCCCTCGTCGAGCATGCCGGTCGCGAACGCGGCCGTGCCCTGAGCGGTGGCCGGATCCGACGCGTAGCCGGCGCCGTCGAACGCGAGCGACATCTGGACCACGGGCAGGCCCGGCCGCTGGGCCAGCACCACCTTGAGGCCGTTGCTGAGCGTCGCGCGCGCGAGCGTCGGGAACACCAGCGCCGGGAACGACGCGGTCTGCGGCACGCCCTGGCTGCGATCGACGTCGGTCTTGACCGTCTTGAGGCGGTGGTCGGCGGGCGGGACCTTGGTCGGCGCCAGGTCCGTCACCGCCGGCGGATCCGTGGCGGGCTTGCGCTCGCCGGGGCTGACCAGCAGCACGTGGTCGCCCTTGCTCAGCCACTTCTTGCCCGCGGCCTTGACGCTGGCCGGGGTCGCCTTCTCGATCGTGGCCAGCGCGGTGCGGAAGCACGCCGGCTTGCCGGTGAACACCGCGCACTCGGCCAGCGCGTCGGCCTTGCCGCCGAAGCCGCCGATGCGCTCGATGCCGCGGATGAAGCCGGCCTTGTACACGGTGCGGGCGCCGGCCAGCTCGTCGGCGGTCGGGCCCGCGGTCACCAGCTTCTGCAGCTCCTCGTCGATCGCCTTCTCGACCGCGGCCGGCTCGACGCCCTGCTTGATGTCGGCCTGCACGAAGAACAGGCTGCCGAGCTCCGAGGTGAAGACCGACGTCGACACGCTGTCGACCAGCTTGTCGGCGTAGACCAGCCGGCGATCGAGCCGCGACGAGTGGGCGCCGCCGAGGACGTGGGCGAACAGCTCGAGCTGGCTGGCGTCGGCGGTGCCGAACTGCGGCACGTTCCAGACCCGGTAGATGCGGGCCTGCGGCACCTGATCGGTCAGCTCCTCGCGCGTGGTGGCGGTGCGGCCCGCGACCATCGCCTTCATCGTTGGCACGGTCGCGGTCGGCGCGATGTCGCCGAAGAAGCGGGAGACCTTGGTCTTCGCGGTCGCCAGGTCGATGTCGCCGGCCAGCACCAGCACCGCGTTGTTGGGGCCGTACCAGCTCTTGAACCAGTTCTTGACGTCGTCGAGCGTGGCGGCGTTGAGATCGGTCATCGAGCCGATCGTGGTGTGGTGGTACGGGTGGGCCTCGGGGTAGCTGGCCGCGAGCAGCCGCTCGAACACCCGGCCGTAGGGCTGGTTCTCGCCCTGGCGCTTCTCGTTCTGGACCACGCCGCGCTGCTCGTCGAGGGTGGCCTGATCGATCGCGCCGACCAGGTGGCCCATGCGATCCGATTCCATCCACAGCGCCATGTCGAGCGCGGTGGTCGGCACGTTCTCGAAGTAGTTGGTGCGATCGGAGTTGGTGGTGCCGTTCTGGTTGGTGGCGCCGGCCAGCTCGAACGGCTCGAAGTACTCGCCCTTGTGGTTCTCCGAGCCCTGGAACATCAGGTGCTCGAACAGGTGGGCGAAGCCGCTGCGGCCGATGACCTCGTTCTTCGAGCCGACGTGGTACCAGAGGTTGACCGCGACGATCGGCGCCTTGCGATCGGTGTGGACGATGACGCGCAGGCCGTTGGCGAGCGTGAACTCCGAGAACGGGATGTCGACAACGACCGCGGGCTTCTTGGCCTTGGGTCCGGCGGCGGCGGGCGCGATCGGGCCGATCAGCGCGCCAGCGGAGAGGACAACGGCGAGCGCGGTCGCGCTCCGACGGAAGGACAGCATCTGCGGCACCTCGACGAGTGAGAGAGGACGGCGACGACGACGGACGCCGCGGAACATAACAGCCGCGGCGGAGGTGTCGAGCCCGCAGCGACCGCGACCCATGCGACACCTGCGACAGCCCGGCGTCGACGACCGCGCGCCGTGGTGTACTCGTTGTGTGATCGACAGCCACTGTCACCTCGACGTCGCCAGGTTCGACGACGATCGCGCGGCGGTGCTGGCCCGGGCCGTCGCCGTCGGGGTGCGCGGCGTGCTGGTGCCGGCGATCCGGCCGCGGACCTGGGCGGCGCTGACCGCGCTCGCGAACGATCGGGTGGCGGCGCCGGTGATCGCGATCGCGCTCGGGGTCCATCCCCAGGTCGTGCCCGACCTCGATGACGCCGAGCGGGCGCTGACCCACGACCTCGGCACGGCGCTGGCGGCGGCCCGGACCGGGGCGATGGTCGCGATCGGCGAGTGCGGGCTCGATGGCGCGACCGGCGATCACGACGAGCAGCAGCGGATCTTCCGGGCCCACCTCGGCGCCGCCCGCGAGCTCGGCCTGCCGCTGATCATCCACGTGCTGCGCGCCCACGACGTCGCGCCGCGGATCCTGCGCGAGGAGCGGGTCGGCGAGCGCGGCGGCGTGCTGCACAGCTACTCGGGGCCGGCCGAGCTGGTCCCGGTCTATCGCGACCTCGGGCTGTGCTTCTCGTTCGCCGGGTCCGTGAGCTGGGAACGGGCGAAGAAGCCGGTGGCCGCGTGCCGCGCGGTCCCCGCCGACCGCTTGCTGGCCGAGACCGACGCGCCCGATCAGGCGCCGTCACCGCATCGCGGCGGTCGCTCGGAACCGGCGATGGTCGTCGACGTGATCGCGGCCCTGGCCCGGGCGCGCGGCGAGACGATCGAGGAGGTCGCGGCCATGACCACCGCCAACGCGTTGCGCCTGTTCGGGCCGCGCCTCGTCCCCGGTCACTCGCTGCAGGCGCAGTAGCGGCGGACCAGCAGGTTGCGGTCACTGGCGACCGTGGCGTTCAAGCTGATCAGCTCGCTGCGGTTCTTGTCAGGCTCGTCTGCGCAGCCGAAGTCGTTGGGGTCCTGGACGTTATCGACGGTGTTGTTGAACGCGAGGCCCGAGAACGCGGTGACGATGGCCTGGCAGTGGGCGAGGTTGGACCGGTCGCCCGCGGCCGCGGCGCCGGCGTAGGTCACCGTGGCGGCGTCGACGTCGCCGTGGGTCGTGCACACCACGATGCAGCTCTCGTTGACCGCGCCGCGGTACCAGCAGTGGCCGCCGACGGTGGTGCCGGCGCAGGTCGGGGCGGCGTCGACCACAGGCGCGTCGAGCACCGGCGGCCCGTCGACGGCCATCGCCGCGTCGACGACCACCGCCGCGTCGATCGCGAGCGGCGGCCGGACCTCGTCGTCGCTGCAGGCCACGGACAGGAGCAGGAGAGAGGCGAGCAGGTACCGCATCCGCCGATCTAAGCAGGTCCGGACGAGCGGCGTCGAGGACCTCAGGCAAATCCATGCCCGCGCCTGCGAATTTCCGCGGGTCGAACGCCCCGCCGGCAGTGCTAGCCTCACGGCCGTGCCCCACCGCCGCTTCGATCGCACCGCCCGCTTGCTCGGCGACGACGGCGTCGCCCGCCTCGCGGCCTCGACCGTGACCGTGTTCGGCGTCGGCGGGGTCGGCTCGTTCGCCGCCGAGGGCCTGGTCCGCAGCGGCGTCGGGCGCGTGATCCTGGTCGACTACGACCGGGTGTGCGTGACCAACGTGAACCGCCAGCTCCACGCGATGAAGGGCACGCTCGGCAAGCCCAAGGTCGCGGTCATGGCCGAGCGCCTGCGGCTCATCAACCCCGACGCGGTGATCGAGGCCCGGGCCGAGTTCTACGACGCGGCGTCGGCGGCGCGCCTGCTCGCCCCCGAGCCCGACCTCATCATCGACGCGATCGACAACCTAACCGCCAAGATGCACCTGATCGCGACCTGCGTGCGCGAGCGGCTGCGGCTGGTGTCGGCGATGGGCGCCGCCGCCCGCCTCGATCCGACCCGGATCCGGGTCGCCGATCTGTCCGCCACCCGGACATGTCCGTTCGCCCGCGACCTCCGCCGGTCCTTGCGCAAGAAGCACGGCCTCGACTGCACCCGCCCGACCGGCGTGCTCGCGGTCTACTCCGAGGAGGAGCCGATCGCGCCCGTGGCCCTGGCCTACGACCACGACGGCTTCGACTGCGTGTGCCCGGGCGGCACCAACGGCAAGAACGACTGCGACCATCGCAACCGGGTCGAGGGCTCGGTCGCGTTCGTGCCGTCGGTGTTCGGCATGACCGCGGCCGCCACCGCGATCGACGTCCTGCTCGATCGCCGGGTGCTGGCGCCGCGCCCGACCGTCGCCGTCGCCCCGCGCCGCCCGACCCGGGGCCGGCCCGCCCCGGCCCTGGCCGTCGCCGACCCGGCTGACTGAGCAGCTCACCCGGTCGCGGTGAACCGCACGCTTGACCGTGGGGTGGCTGGATCCGGACCGCGCGGGTAGGCCATGATCGCGCGAGATGGACCACGGTCGGGTCAGCGCGGTCCTCGCCATGATCGCGGTCGAGCTGCTGCGCACGGTGCTCGTCACTTACCTGTGGCGCGCCGAGCGCACGCCGCACCTTCGCTGGTGGAGCCTCGGCGTCGCGGCCCAGGCCGGCGGCCAGTCGGCGGTGACGGTGTCGCTGCTCCTGGGCAGCTTGCTGTGGCTGCAGCCGATCTCGTTGGTGCTGGTGCTCATCGGGACGATGGCGCTCCTGCGCGGGACCCTGGTCCTGGTCGAGCGGCGCTGGTCTCGGTGGTGGACGCTGACCTGCGTGGCCGCGGTGGTGGTCGGCGCCGCCGCGCGCTCGGCCGGCGTGCCGCTCGGGCTGGCGGGGGCCCTGCCCATGGGCTACCTCGCCACCGCCTACGCCGTGATGGCCGTGGTGCTGGGCTGGTCGCCGACCCGGCCGCCCGGGCTCGGCGCGCGGGTCGCCGCCGTCGCGATGGCGCTGACCGCGCTCCACCTCTGCGACTTCCCGTTCATGGTCGGCCAGGCCTGGTTCGTGCCGTGGGGGACCGCCATCGCCCTCGTGCTCGAGGTCGCGATCACGATCGGCCTGGTCCTGGTCCACTTCGACGTCACCCGCGCCGCCCGCGCCGCCGACGAGCGCCACCACGCCGAGCTCACCGACGCGCTCGGGGTCGGCACCTACGAGACCGACAACCGCGGGCGCTTCACCCGGGTCAACGCCGCGCTGGTCGCCCTGCTCGGCCACGATCAGCCGGCCGCCGTGCTGGCGCTCGAGCCGGCCCGCGACGTCTACGCCGACGCGCCGACCCGCGCGCTGCTCGACCCCGGCAACCTGGTCGACGTGTTGCCGGGGATCGACGTCACGTGGAAGCGCCGCGACGGCGCCGCGGTCACGGTCCAGCTCTTCGCCCGGCTGCGACGGGCCAGCGACGGCACCGTGCTCGGCCGCCGCGGCTTCGTCGTCGATCGGACCGAGGCCCTGCGGCTCGAAGACGGCCGGCGCCAGACCCAGAAGCTCGAGGCGGTCGGCCGGCTCGCCGGCGGGGTCGCCCACGACTTCAACAACCTCTTGACGATCGTCCGCGCCAGTCACGGCCTGGTCGCCCGGGCGCCGCTGCCGGCCCCCGCGCGCAGCGCGCTGGCCGACGCCGACGAGGCGGTGTCGCAGGCCACCCAGCTCACCCGCCGGCTGCTCGCGTTCGGCCGCAAGCCGGGCGGCGCCGGCACCGTCGTGGTCGAGGCCGGCGCGGTGCTGCGCCGCACCGGCAAGATGCTGGCCCACACCCTCGGCGAGCGCCACCACCTCACGCTCGACGGCGTCGACCGCGAGCGCTGGGTCCGGCTCGACGACGGCGGGCTCGAGCAGGTGATCGTGAACCTGGTGCTCAACGCCCGCGACGCGATGGCCGCGGGCGGCACCATCGCGGTCACGATCCGCGACCGCGAGCGCGACGGCCGGACCGGGGTCGAGCTCGAGGTCGCCGACACCGGCAGCGGGATCTCGGCCGCCGACCGACCGCGGGTGTTCGAGCCGTTCTTCACCACCAAGGAGGCCGGGCGCGGCACCGGCCTCGGGCTGACCACCGTCCACGGCCTGGTCCAGGATGCCGGCGGCGCGATCGACGTCGACAGCGCGCCCGGCCGCGGCACCCGCTTCACGATCTGGTTCCCGGTGGCGCCGCCATCGCAGCCCATCCTGACCCCGGTCGCGG
>JAYVSF010000088.1:0-4654 GCA_043775605.1 Myxococcales bacterium | reverse complement strand
CGCCCTCACCCTCGCCATCCGCGGCCGCGCCGGATGGCTGCGCGGCGTGCTCGGTCAGCTCGCGCTGCCGGCGGCGATCACGCTCGCGGTCGCGCTGGTCGCCGGCGCGCTGCCCTTGCTGGTCGGCGACGCAGTGTGCCCGGTGGTGCCGCGCTGGTCGGGCTGGCTGTCGCCGCTGCTGCTCATGGCCTCGACCGGCGCCGGCGTCGCCGGCCTGGTCGTGCTGGCCAGCGCCGCCCTGCCCGCGCGCCGCCGGTAGCGCCCTCGGCGAACGAGCGACCGTGGCCCGGTCACCTGGCGAGCTCGCTACGCCGGCGGGCGAGTCCGCGGCGGCTGGGCCTGGGTCTCGCGCCAGCGCCGGCCGGCCACGGTCCGGTCCATCGACACCTCGGGGAACTCGCCGTAGCGGGCCCGCAGCGCCTTGACCCGGGCCGGCTCGGCCGCCGCCCGATCGTCGTGCTCGCCGGGATCGTCGTCGAGGCGGTACAGCTCGGTGATGTTGTCCGCCGGCCGGACGAGCAGCTTCCACGGCCACACCATCACCGCCCACTGATCCTGCTCGTGGGCGACCAGCGCGCGGTCGTCGGCGCGCGGCCCGGGCGCGGCCAGCAGCTCGGGCGTGAGATCGACGCCGTCGAGGTCGGGCATGGTCACGCCGGTGAGCGCGGCCACGGTCGGCGCGACGTCGACCAGCGACACCGGCTCGAGCTCGACACCGGCCGGCCAGCCGGGGACATAGATCGCGAGCGGGACGTGGATGAGCGGCTGGTAGACCACCAGGCCGTGGTGCTCGGGCAGGCGCGGATCCTCGCCCAGGCTCTCGCCGTGGTCCGAGCACAGCACGATGATCGTGTGATCGGCGCGGCCGCGGGCGGCCAGCTCGTCGAGCAGCCGGCCGACCTCCTGGTCGATCACCCTGACCAGCGCGCGGTACCGGCGCGGGCCCGGGCCGCGGCCGTCGTCGGGCACCGCCGCCAGGACCTCGGGCGCCAGCGCGAGCTGGTCGTGCTCGTGGACATCGAAGTAGTGGACCCACAGCGCGAACCGGCGATCGCCGATCTGATCGAGGAAGGCCAGCGCGCGATCGGTGGTGGCGCCGGCGCTGATCCGATCGCCGACGTCGCGCCGGGTGCCGTCGGTGACCACCCGGTCGAGCGAGGTCAGGCCGCGGGTGAGCAGGGTCTCGCCGGCGTAGCGCAGGACCTCGCGCGGCAGGACGGCGTGGGTGACCCGACCGCCGGCGGCGAGGGCCTCGAACAGGGTGACCGCGATCGGCTGGAACGGATTCCAGCGGCCGCTGACGATCGTGGTCAGCGAGACGTCGGTGCCGGCGGCCGGGGCGAAGGCGTGCTGGAACCAGCGGGCGCGATCGAGCAGCGCCGACAGGTGCGGGAACAGCGCGCGATCGGCCGCGGCCGGCGTGAGCTGATCGGCGCGCAGCGCGTCGATCGACACCAGCACGACGTCGAAGTCGCGGGCCCGGCGCACGGCGTCGATCACCCTCGGCTGGGCCTGCCACTCGGCCCGGGTCTGGGCCGCGCGGGCGTCGGTCGGCTTCTTGACCGCCGCGATCGCGTCGGCGCCGTCACAGTCCTCGTCGATGCCGTTGCCGGGCAGGTCGCGGGCCCCGGCGTGGCGGGCGTCGTCGCCCTCGTCGCAATCGCCGCCGCCGAGGATCGCGGCCACGCCGTCACCGTCGACGTCGGCCAGCGAACGCGCGATCCGCACCAGGTGGCGGGCGTCGTCGGCGCGGGTCGCGACCACCTGGCGATCGGCCGCTGACGACAGCGCCCAGCCGGCGGTGACCACGAGTCCGGCGAGCGCGGCGACGACGAGCGCCGCCCGGGTCCGACCCGCGAGCGCCACGCCGTCGGCCACGATGCGGACCGCGCTCGCCAGCAAGGTCAAGGTCGTGATGGTGCCGGCCAGGTGGAGCTGGGGATAGCCGGTGCGAAACAGCATCCGGTTGCCGGCCCCGACCGCGGCGGCGCCGACGACCACGGCGAGCGCGAGCGAGGCCCGCCGCAGCCGGGCGCCATCGCCCAGCCAGCGGCGCCCGACGACGACCGCGGCCGCGATCGCGAGCCAGCCGAGGACCGGCACCGCCAGCGGCGCCCAGCCGGCGCCCGGCAAGGTCGCGGCGTACGAGCCCTGGAACATCGTGCGACCGACCGGGACCAGCACCAGGATCGCCGGGGCCGCGACCACCAGCGCGCGGGTCGCCGCCCGCAGCGTGCCCGGCACCGTTCGCGCCGCGAGCCGACGATCGAGGGCCGCGGACAGCGCGAGCGCGACCGCCAGCGTCAGGCCGACCGCTGCGCCGGCGCCGACGCAGATCGCGGTGACCGAGGCGACCAGCGACGACCGCGCCACGCCGAGGCGGGCCAGCTCGACGGCCGCGATCGCGAGGCCGGCGATCGCCCCGGCGGTCACCGGATCGGCGAGCCAGGTACGGACGCGGCCGCGCATGAGGCGGGCATCATGCCACTGTCCGGGGCCGACGCGCGCGGGTTGCGAGCCCGGCGGCCAGGGTGCGAGCATGCCGGCGTGCGCCGGGCCCTGCGGATCGCGATGGTGGTGGGCCTGACGACCGGCACCGCGGCCGCCGATGAGCGACCGGGCCCTGCGCTCCCCGCTCGTGACCCCGCCGGCGTGCCCGGCCCGGCGCCGGATCCGGACCTCACGGCGCCGGGGATGCCGAGCCCTCGCCGCGAGCGGGCGCTGGTGCTCGGGCTGCGCTACCGGCGCGCGACCGACTTCGACGGCGGCACGATCGAGCTGGCGGTGCGGCGACCGATGGCCGCGCGCTGGTGGGCCGAGGCCGCGATCGGTCTGCAGCTCGGGACGCTGGACCGGCGCCGGTCGATCACCCTGACCAATCCCCGACTCGGGGCCGGCCTCGTGCTCGGCCCGCGCCTGATCGCCACCGTCGACCTCGCCCTGCCCGCCGCCAGCGCCACCGGCGACGACGGCGCCTTCGCCGCCGCCCACACCGCGCTGGCCGTGGTCGATCCCGCGCCGCTGTCGCCGCGCACCACCTCGATCGCGGTCGCGGTGTCGCCGCGCTGGACCGCGGGCAAGGCCTTCGCCCAGCTCCGCCTCGGCGGCGCCCTGCTCCTGCCCAGCGACGGCGGCAGCCGCCTCCTGCTCGCCGTCGATGTCGGCGGCGGCATCGCGGTCGCCGGCCCGGTCCACCTGGCGGCCACGCTCGCCACCACCAGCTACGTGCTGGCCGACGTCACCGGCGACGACTTCGTCCACCGCTTGACGCTCGCGGCCCAGGTCGCGACCCACGGCGTCGAGCTGACCGCCGGCGTCGCCGCCCCGCTCGATCGTCACGAGCGCGAGCGCGACCTCGTCGAGCTGGTGCTGACCGCCCGGACCCGCTTCTGACTCGGCGCGGGCAACGCGCCGAGGCTCGACCTGAACCGCACCCGGCCCTTGAACGGCGTCACCCGGCTGACGCCGAGAGAAGGCAGACCCCGATCCTCCACGCGTGACCCCGAACCCCCGGAGTCATTGTAGATCGCTCGCCGAGGCTCGCTAACGGTTCGGCGGATACTTGTGCAGCTTGCGCTGCAGCGACCGGCGGTGGATGCCCAGCCGGCGCGCGGCCTCGGAGATGTTGCCGCCGCAGTCCGACAGCACCCGGTTGATGTGCTCCCACTCGGCGCGCGCCAGGCTCGGCGCCTTGTAGTCGACGTCCGGGGGCTCGAGCGGCGGGGCCTGACCACGGGCGAACGCGGCCAAGATCTCGTCGGCGTCGGCCGGCTTGGCCAGGTAGTAGGTCGCGCCCAGACGCACGGCGTCGATCGCGGTCGCGATGCTGCCGTAGCCGGTCAGGACCACCACCTTGGTGTTGGGATCGATCTCGTGCAGGGCCCGCAGCAGCTCGAGGCCGCCCTTGCCCGGCATCTTGAGATCGATCACGGCCATCTCGGGCGACTCGGCCCGGGCCTGCTCGACCGCGCTGTCGTGATCCGCCGCGGTCGTGACCTCGTAGCCGCGCTCGACGAAGGCGCGCGCCATGCGGCCGCGAAACACGTCATCGTCGTCGACCAGGAGGATCGATGGACGGCTGGCGCCGTTCTCGGTCATGGGTGCGACATTACACCATCGCGGCGGCCACCATGGCCGATCCGCGCGCCTGCGCGCAGGTCACCGCTTCTGCGGTGGCGACCGCCGGGCCCGGGCCTCGACGTCCACCGGCACGGTGACCGTGACCCGCGTGCCCTGGCCGGGCGTCGAGTCGATCAGCAGCGCGCCACCGATGCTCTCGAACACCGCGCGGGCCAGGTACAGCCCGAGCCCCATGCCGCGACCGGGCTGCTTGGTCGTGAAGAACGGCTCGCCGATCCGGGCCACCAGCTCGGCGCTCATGCCGGGGCCGCGATCGGCCACGTCGATGGCCAGGACCTGGGCCCGAATGGCGCCGCTGACCACGACCTCGCGCTCGGGCCCCGACGCGTCCTGGGCGTTGGTGATCAGCGAACGCAGGGCCTGGCTGACCGCCCGCGCCGGCAGCCGGATGGTGGCGCCGGCGGTGTAGCCGAGCTGGCGCACCACCCGCGGCTCGGGTCGAGCCCCGGTCAGAGCCTCGTCGAGCAGCGCCGCCACCGTGACGGTCGACAGGCTCTCCCCGGCCGCGCCGGCG
>JAYVSF010000087.1:0-5401 GCA_043775605.1 Myxococcales bacterium | reverse complement strand
AACGATAACCAGCCCTTGTAGCACAGTGGCAGTGCACTTCCTTGGTAAGGAAGGGGTCGCGAGTTCGATTCTCGCCAAGGGCTCGACCCAATTAACGTTTTCCGCAACGAGCCACGACTGACGGACCCCAGGAGCACCGAGACATGTCGAAGGAAAAGTTCATCCGCAACAAGCCGCACGTGAACATCGGCACGATCGGTCACGTGGACCACGGCAAGACCACCCTCACCGCCGCGATCACCAAGGTCCAGGCTGGCAAGGGCCTCGCGAAGTTCACCGCGTTCGACCAGATCGACAAGGCGCCGGAGGAGAAGGCTCGCGGCATCACGATCGCGACCGCGCACGTGGAGTACGAAAGCGACAAGCGCCACTACGCCCACGTCGACTGCCCCGGCCACGCCGACTACATCAAGAACATGATCACCGGCGCCGCCCAGATGGACGGCGGCATCCTGGTGGTTTCGGCGCCCGACGGCCCGATGCCGCAGACCCGCGAGCACGTGCTGCTCGGCCGCCAGGTCAACGTCCCGGCGATGGTCGTCTACCTCAACAAGTGCGACATGATCGGCGCGGGCGACGAGGAGCTCATCGACCTGGTCGAGATGGAGCTGCGCGAGCTGCTGACCAAGTACAACTACCCGGGCGACGACACCCCCATCGTCCGCGGGTCGGCGCTCAAGGCGCTCGAGGGCGAGGTGTCGGACTACGGCACCAAGTCGATCCAGAAGCTGCTGGAGGCTTGTGACTCGTTCATCCCCGAGCCCAAGCGCGAGGTCGACAAGCCGTTCCTGATGCCGGTCGAGGACGTGTTCACGATCACCGGTCGTGGCACCGTGGTCACCGGCCGCATCGAGCGCGGCATGGTCAAGGTCGGCGACGAGCTCGAGGTCGTCGGCTTCGGCGACACCAAGAAGACGACCTGCACCGGCGTCGAGATGTTCCGCAAGCTGCTCGACTCGGGCATCGCGGGCGACAACGTCGGCGTCCTCCTCCGCGGCATCAAGCGCGAGGAGATCGAGCGCGGCATGGTGCTCTGCAAGCCCGGCTCGGTGAACCCGCACAACAAGTTCGCGGCCGAGATCTACATCCTCAAGAAGGAGGAGGGCGGGCGGACCACCCCGTTCTTCACCGGCTACCGCCCACAGTTCTACTTCCGCACCACGGACGTGACCGGCGTAGTCAAGCTGCCCGAGGGCATGGAGATGGTGATGCCGGGCGACAACATCAAGGTCGACATCGAGCTCATCTCGAAGATCGCGTGCGAGGACGGCCTCCGCTTCGCGATCCGCGAGGGTGGCAAGACGGTCGGCGCCGGCGTGGTCACCAAGATCATCCTCGAGTAGGCTCCTGACCGCACCCGACCGTCCACGGTCGGACCAGTGACGACAGCTCCCGGCTCCGGCCGGGCGTTGTCGTTTTCGGGATCCCGGGGATCACCCTGTCGGGCCCTGGTCAAGCGACTGGTCAGGCTCCGCGTTTTTTGAGCTAGCCCCTTGATCGCTGTGGTCTTCTGAGGTACACGACCGCTTCCGCGTCGAGCGGCGTCGACTTCGTTCGTCCTTCGAGAGTGCCGACCGAGATTCTGTAGTTCGCGACCCCTAGGGGAGTAGCTCAACGGTAGAGCATCCGTCTCCAAAGCGGAGGGCTATGGGTTCAAATCCCTTCTCCCCTGCCACCTCCGACCGCCACCCGACGCCCGCTTCGACGACCGATCTCCTGGCTTCCTCGCCATCCTGCCCGACCAGACAGTCGACGCCGCCCGAACCAGCCCCAGAGTGACCGCCGTGGCTCAAGAGAACGCCCCCAACAAGCCCGTCCACCTGATGTTCCTCATCGGGGCGACGGTCCTGTTCTTCCTCACCAAGTGGACCATCGACTGGTTGTGGGGCTACTTCGGCACCGGGGTGCCGGGCGAGCTCTTCATGACCGGGACCGCGCTGCTGGTCGCCGTCGGTACCGCCATCTTCCTCTATCGCCACGAGCGGGTTCACACCCTGGCGAACGAGGTCGCGGCGGAGCTGAAGAAGGTGAGCTGGCCGAACGCCAAGGAGGTCCGGGCCGCGACCATCGTCGTGATCGTCATGGCGATCATCGCCGCGGTCATCCTGGGCGCGTTCGACTTCATCTGGTCGAACCTGACGGAGCTCGTCTATGGTTGATCCCCGGACCGATCCGTCCCCCGACACCTCGCTGGCCGCCGGGCTCGAAGGTGGGGCGACGGCGTCGAATTCCCTCAAGTGGTACATCGTGCACACCTACTCGGGGCACGAGAACAAGGCGCGGCTGACCCTGCTCGAGCGGGTCCGCAACGCCAACCTCAACGAGTTCTTCGGCGATGTCCTGGTGCCCACCGAGAGCGTCATGGAGCTCAAGGGCGGCCAGCGTCGGACCACCACCCGCAAGTTCTTCCCGGGCTACATGTTCGTGCAGATGGTCATGGAGGACCGCACGTTCCACCTGGTCAAGAACACGCCCAAGATCACCGGCTTCCTCGGCGGCACCAAGCCGACGCCGGTTCCCGAGAAGCAGATCACCGGGCTGCAAACCAACATCACCGAGGGCAAGCAGAAGCCCCGGGCCAAGATCACCTTCGAGGTCGGGGACAACGTCCGCGTCGTCGAGGGCCCGTTCGCGAACTTCTCGGCCTCGGTCGAGGAGGTCAAGCCGGACAAGCAGAAGGTCAAGGTCCTGGTCTCGATTTTCGGCCGTGCGACGCCGGTCGAGCTTGACTTCACCCAGGTCGAGAAAGCATAAACCCCGCGCGGCCGGCTCACGCCGGCCTATGGCCGCCCCCCGGCCGGCTCGCGCCCGTCGACGGCCGGCCCCTCGGCTGGTTGCTGCTCTCCGTCACTTAGAAACTAGGCAAGGGTCATGAAGAAGGTCACCGCACTCATCAAGCTCCAGTGCCCCGCCGGCAAGGCCAACCCGGCCCCGCCGGTCGGTCCCGCGCTCGGCCAGCACGGCCTGAACATCATGCAGTTCTGCAAGGAGTTCAACGCGCGCACGGCGCAGATGGGCGACCTGATCATCCCGGTCCTCATCACCGCCTACGCCGACCGCTCCTTCACGTTCGTCACCAAGACCCCGCCGGCCTCCATCCTCCTGAAGAAGGCGGCCAAGATCGAGAGCGGCTCGAAGGAGCCGAACAAGACCAAGGTCGGCAAGGTCACGATGAACCAGGTGCGCGAGATCGCGGTGCACAAGCTGCCCGACCTCAACACCAGCGACGTCGACGCCGCGATGCGCACCGTCATGGGTACGGCGCGCTCGATGGGGCTCGAAGTCATCGACTGATTCCCTCTCGGTCGAGCCCTCCGGCGCGACCACGCACCGACCGACGTAACCCGTCTGGTAGCCGGCCAACCCGGCGCTGCGGCGTCCACGTGACGACGCGAGACCAGGCCCACGCGGAGATTCACATGTCTGGCAAGAAGTTCAAGAAGGCGATCACGGGCTGGGACACGACCAAGAAGTACTCGGTCGCCGAGGCCTGCGCGATCCTGCCCCGCACCAAGATCTCGGAGAAGTGGGACGAGACCGTCGACGCCGCGATCCGGCTCGGCGTCAACCCCAAGTACGCCGACCAGATGGTTCGCGGCTCGGTGGTGATGCCGTCGGGTACAGGCAAGACCAAGCGCGTCCTCGTCATCTGCAAGACCGAGAAGATCGCCGACGCCATCGGCGCTGGCGCTGACTTCGCCGGCAACGACGAGTACATCAACAAGATCAAGGACGAGAACTGGTTCGAGTTCGACACCCTGGTCGCGACCCCGGACATGATGGTCCAGGTCGGCAAGATCGGTCGCGTCCTCGGCCCGCGCGGCCTGATGCCGAACCCGAAGGTCGGCACCGTCACCGCCGACGTGGCCAAGGCCGTGCGCGAGCTCAAGGCCGGTCGCGTCGAGTTCCGCGTCGAGAAGGCCGGCATCATCCAGACCCCGATCGGCAAGGCGTCGTTCAAGCCGGACGCCCTGGCCGCCAACCTCGACGCCCTGATCGAGCAACTGATGAAGCTCAAGCCGGCCAGCGCCAAGGGCAGCTACATGCGGTCGATCACCATCTCGACCACGCACGGCCCCGGCATCAAGGTCGATACCGCCGCCTACCAGGCCGGCGCGGAGTAGCACCACCGACGATTTCATCCACGACGACCTTCTGTCGAAGAAGCGGGCTGGGGTCACCCCCACCAAGAGTCCCGCGGAGACAGAGACGGTCCCGGCATCCCCGTTCACCCTCGTGGTCGATCGGTCCCGCGGCCCCTCTGATCTCCACCGGTCAGAGGGGTTCGTCGTTCGCGCACCATCACGGAACCACCGACTCCGATTCCGCGCGGCCACCGCCCGCGCATGACACTCGCTCCCCCCGCGGGAGCTCACCCGGAAGAACACCATGGATAAAGCAGGCAAGGCGCAGATCCTCGGCGAGATCAAGGAGGCGTTCGTGAACGTCTCCTCGATCGTCATCGCCGACTACCGCGGCATCCGTGTGCCGGTGGTCACCGCAATGCGCGAGGACTTCCGCAAGAACGGCTGCCACTACCGGGTGCTCAAGAACTCCCTGGTGAAGATCGCGGTCAAGGGCAGCTCGCTCGAGCCGATGAGCGCCCTGATGGTCGGCACCACCGCCGTCATCTGGACCAACGACGCGCCCCAGACGCCGGCCAAGCTCGCGCTCAAGTGGGCCAAGGGCGAGCCCAAGTTCAAGATCATGGGCGGCTACTTCGACGGCCAGGCGCTCGACGCTGCGGGCGTCGACCGGCTGTCGAAGCTGCCCGGCAAGAACGAGATCCGGGCCAGCCTGCTCATGACCTTCCTGGCGGCGCCGCAGGACTTCGTCCGCACCATCATCGCCGGTCCCCAGAACTTCATGTACGCCCTCGACGCGCGCCGGCGTCAGCTCGAAGGCGGCCAGTAAGCCGATTCGCCACCCGGACGCGAGGCTCGCGCTCGGCGCACCCCGCTCCCACCCAACCCTTGCTTCGCCGCCCGCGCGGCAGCTGCAACCTTCCGCCGGACACCCATAGCCGACCGCGCGGACCCACTCAGAAGAGGCCATCATCATGTCGATCAGCCACGAAGACGTCGTCACCTATCTCAGCAACCTGTCGGTGATGGAGATCGTCAACCTCACCAAGACCCTCGAGGACAAGTGGGGCGTCAAGGCGGCCCCGGTCGCCGTCGCCGGCGCCGCTGCTCCCGCCGAGGCCGCGCCCAAGGCCGAGGAGAAGACCGAGTTCACCGTCGTCCTCAAGAGCAAGGGCGCCACGGCGATCAACGTCATCAAGGTCGTCCGCGAGATCACCGGCCTGGGCCTCAAGGACGCCAAGGACCTGGTCGACGGCGCCCCCAAGGACGTCAAGGCCGGCGTGCCCAAGACCGAGGCCGAGGACATCGCCAAGAAG
>JAYVSF010000086.1:0-10713 GCA_043775605.1 Myxococcales bacterium | reverse complement strand
CGCCCGCGCCCGCGCCAGCGCCGCCACAGGTGCCGCCGCCCGCGCGGTGGTGCGAGCCCCGCGCGCCGGCATCGTGCTGCGGGTGTTCCGCCGCACCGGCGAGGCGGTCGACGGCACGCCGGCGACGCCGATCCTCGAGCTCGCCGACGTCCACGTGCTCGAGCTGCGCGCCGACGTCAGCGCCGCGAGCCTGGTGCGGCTGACCGCGGGCGCGGCGGCCACGGTGACGCTCGACGCGCTGTCCGACCGGCCACTGGCCGGCACCCTGGTGATGGTCGCGCCCGCGATCGATCCCGCGACCGGGCTCGGTGAGGTCCGGATCGCGCTGGCCCCGCCGCCGGAGGGCACCCGGCTCATCGTCGGGCTCACCGGCGTGGCCGTGGTCGCGCTCGGCGCCCGCGACGGGCTGGTGGTCCCGCTGGCCGCGCTCCGTCGCAGCCCGGGTGGCGGCGAGGAGGTCGTGGTGTGCGCCGGTGATCCGCTCGCCGCCGCAATCAAGGAGGTCACGGTCGGCCACCGCGGCGCGACCACCGCCGAGATCGTCGACGGCCTGGCTGCCGGCGACCGGATCGTCGTCGACCACGCGCTCGGCCTGGCCGACGAGCAACCGCTGCTCGCCCCGGCCGCGCCAGCACCGGCGGCTTCTGGTCCGGCGCCCGGTGGCGCTAGCGGCGCGAAGTGATCGGCCGCCGCTGGGTCCGCCTGCTCGAGCGCCGGGCCAGCCTGGTGTGGCTGGCCGCGCTCGGCTTCGCCGCGCTCGGCGTGCTGGCGATGTTCGCGCTGCCCAGCGGCATCTACCCCGAGATGGAGTTCCCGCGGGTCGTGGTCGTGGCCCGGCTCGGCCAGTTGCCGCCTGCGATCGTCGAGGTCGCGGTCACCCGGCCACTCGAGCAGGCGGTGGCGGTGGTGCCCGGCGTTCGCTACGTCCGGGCCCGCACCATCCGCGGCGCCGCCGAGCTCTCGATCCAGCTGGTCGACACCGCCGATCCCCGTCGGGCCGAGCAGGCCGTGCGGGCGGCGGTCGCCGGCGTCGACCTACCGGCCGCGACCGCGATCGAGGTCGAGCGGGTGCTGCCAACCGCGGTGCCGGTGGTGACCTTCAACGTCAGCGGCGCGGTCGATGTCCGCGAGCTGCGTGACGCCGCCGAGCGGGTGCTGCGGCCGGCGCTGGTCCGGGTCGCCGGGGTTGGCGGCGTCGACGTCCAGGGCGGCCGGCGGCGCGAGGTCGAGGTCCTGCTGCGGCCGGCGGATCTGGCCGAGCACCAGCTCACGCCGTCGATGGTCGCCGATCGGCTTGCGGCCCAGGACCTGCTCGCCGGTGTCGGTCGGGTCATCGACGAGCGCCAGACCCTGCCGGTGGTGGTCGACGCCCAGCCGGTCGAGCTCGCGGCGCTCGCGGCGCTGCCGGTGGCCCAGAGCCCGAGTGGTCCGGTGCCGCTGTCGGCGGTCGCCGACGTCGTCGAGGGGTCCGCCGACCCCGACATCATCGTCGCCGGGCCGGACGGCGAGTCGGTGGTGGTGACGGTCTCGCGTCTGCCGGGCACCAGCACGCCCGAGGTCGTGGCCGGGGCCCTGCGCGCGGTCGCGACTCTGACTGCCCACGGCGCGCTGGCGCCGGGGATCCACGTCGCGCCGGTCTACGATCAGGCGGCGCTGGTCGACGAGTCGATCGCCAGCGTCCGCGACGCGATCCTGCTCGGCATCGCGCTCGCGCTGGTGGTCATCGGCCTGTTCCTGCGCGATCTGCGGGCTGGCCTGGTCGCCGCGGTGCCGGTGCCGCTGTCGTTGCTCGCGACCTTCGCGGCGATGCGCTGGGCCGGCTTCACCCTGAACCTCATGTCGCTGGGCGGGCTGGCGGTCGCGATCGGCCTGGTCGTCGACGACGCGATCGTCGTCACCGAGGGCATCGTCCGTCGGCTCGAGGACGGCAGCTCGCGTGCCGACGCCGCCCGCGATGGCCTCGGCGATCTGTTCGCGGCGGTGATCGGCACGACCCTCACCACCGTCGTGGTCTTCATGCCGCTGGCGTTGCTCTCGGGCGTCACCGGCAGCTTCCTCGGCGCCCTGGCCGGCACCCTGTCGGCGGCGGTGCTGTGGTCCCTGGTCTACTCGGTCACGGTCACACCGCTGCTCGCGCGGGTCGTGCTGCGGGCCCGGCCGGCCGTGGTGCGGCGGGCGCCGGTGACCCGGCTGGTCGCCCGGATGGTGCGCTGGACGGTGGCGCACCGGGTGGTCGCCGTCGCCGCCGCGCTCGCGATCCTGGTCGCCGGCGGCCTCGCCTTCCGTCGGGTCAAGACTGGCTTCTTGCCGCCGATGGACGAGGGCTCGTTCGTCCTCGACTTCTTCACGCCGCCGGGGACCTCGCTCGAGGACACCGATCGCATCGCCCGCCGCATCGATCGTGTGCTGGCGACCACGCCCGAGGTGGTGAACTTCACCCGTCGGACCGGGGCCGAGATGGGCCCGGCGACCGCGACCCAGCAGAACACCGGCGACATCATGGTCCGGCTGGTCGCGCCCGACCGCCGCGATCCGATCGGCGACGTGATCGATCGGGTGCGGACCCGGGTCGAGGCCGCGGTGCCCGAGGTCCGGGTCGAGTTCATGCAGGTGCTGCAGGACGTCCTCGCTGATCTCGCCGGCAACCCAGCGCCGATCGAGATCAAGCTCCTGGGCGACGACCCGCGCCAGCTCGAAGAGGTCGCCAGCGCGGTCGGCGAGAAGCTGGCCGCGCTGCCCCAGCTCGTCGACTTCTTCGACGGCGTCGAAGGCGACGTGCCGGTGCTGCGCCTGACCGTTGACCGGCTCCTGACCGGTAGCCTCGGGCTCGACGCTGCCACGCTGGCCGGCGATCTCGAGGTTGCGCTCACCGGCCGCATCGTCGCCACCTTGCAGGCGCCGGGCCGTCCGCTCGACGTCCGGATCCGCTTCCCCGACCGGATCCGGCTCGCCGCCGACGCGGTCACCCGCGCGCCGATGGCCTGGGGCCCGCACGGCGCGATCGTGGGCGCGCTGGTCGACAGCGGGCGGCCGCCGGCGCCGTCGGTGCTGCGGCGCGAGGGTCTCCGGCCCGCGGTGGTCATGACCGCCGCGGTCGCCGGCGGCGATCTCGGCGCGGCCGAGCGCGCGGTCCAGCAGGTGCTCACCGACGCCAAGCTGCCGCCGCAGATCCAGGTCGAGGTCGGCGGTCAGGCGAAGTCGGCGTCGGCGGCGCAGCGCGAGCTGGTGCGCGTGATGATCATCGGCGCGGCGCTGGTCCTGCTGGTGCTGGTCATCCAGCTCCAGTCGCTGCGGCTGTCGCTGGTGGTGCTGGCGGGCGCGCCGCTGGCGGTGGTCGGCGCCCTGCTCACGCTGTGGGCGACCGGCATCGCCCTCGACGTCTCGTCGCTGGCCGGCTGCATCTTGCTGGTCGGCTTGGTGGTCAAGAACGGCATCCTCTTGCTCGAGCACGCCCAGCAGGAGCTGGCCGAGGGGGTGGCGCTCGGCGACGCCCTGGTCGCTGCGGTCGAGCGCCGGCTGCGGCCGATCGTGATGACCACGGTCGCCACCCTGGCCGGCCTGGCGCCGCTGGCCGCCGGCATCGGCGCCGGCGCGTCGCTGCAGCGCCCTCTCGCCGTCGCAGTCATCGGCGGCCTGCTCATGTCGACGCTGGTGACCCTCGTGATCCTGCCCGGCCTCGCCGCCCTCACCCGGCACAAGCACGTGCCGCCGGGCGGTAGCTCAGGGGCGGCGCACGCCGAGGTACACGATGTGGGCGCGACCGCCCTTGCCGGCGCGGTGGACGGTGACGTCGAAGCCGGCCGCGGCGAGGCGCTTCGGGAAGGCGGTGTCGGGATCCTCGGCCCAGACCGCGAAGACTCCGCCGGGGCGTAGTGCGGCGTGGCTGCGAGTCAGGGCGGCGGCGCCGTAGAACGGATCACCCTTGCTCTGCGTGGCCGGGTTGGGACCCTCGTACAGGTCGAGCAGGATCGCGTCGTAGCGGCCGCGGCCACGGCCGATGACCTGGGCGACATCGTCGACGACGATCGTGGTGCGCGGATCCGTGGCCGCGCCGGCGGTCAGCACGCCGAGCGGGCCGCGGCACCAGTCCACGACAGCCGGCGTCAGCTCGGCGACCTCGACCCGGGCGCTGGCGCCGAACGCGTCGAGCGCGGCGCGCACGGTGTAGGCCATGCCGAGGCCGCCGATCAGCACGCGCGGGTGCTTGCGGCCGGGCAGGGCGGCGGCCGCGAGCGTGGCCAGCGCCTCCTCGGACCGGCGGGCGGCGCTGGTCATCAGCACGCGGCCGGCGATCACGATCAGGAAGTCGCGCTCGCCGCGCTGGCGCAGCTCGAGCGGCCCTTCGGCGGTCGCCACGGTCGCGAGGGTCTGCCAGGGCTGGGCCATCGTCGCCACCATACCGCGCGGCGATCGACGAAACCGCCACCGGTGTACGGTGTCGAAGCGCGGTGCGGCACCGCCTGTTCACGATCGTCCTGGCCCTGGCCGGCCTGCTCGGCTCGGGCTGGGAGCTGGCCGGCGCGCTGGCCAAGAGCGCCGAGGCTCGCCAGGCCGCCGCCGTCGCCGCTGACGAGCTGCGCGCGACCGTCCGACCTTGATCGACGCCGACACGGCGATCGCGCGTGGCCTGGCGCACACGTGCCCTTGGCCGCCGGCGCGAGTCGTGCTCCTTTGCGCGCCATGACCAACCTGCGCGTTGCCCGCGGTTCCTGGCAGTGGCTCGTCGCGGGCGCGCTCGCGCTCGCCGGCTGCGGCGACGACGGTGGCGCGACGGCGATCGATGCCCGCCCGCTCGACGCCGCACTCGACGCCCCCGCCTGCGAGCTCGCCGGCTACCCGGAGACGGTCCGGATGGTCTCGGTCGATCTGGCCCAGCCATCGATCCTGGGCCTCGACGGCAACGGCCTCCGCTGCGAGCAGCTGGTGCGCGCGCTCCTGGCGCCGACCCGGCCGGCCGAGCTGGCCCAGCTCGACACCGGCGGCGTGACCGGCACCTGCTCGCACGACGACGTCTTGAACCGCGAGATCGTCCGCCTGAGCGCGCCCACGTACGCCGGCCTGCCGGTGTTCTCCCCGGTCCAGGACGCCCTGGTCCACGTCGACGCCCGCAACACGGTGGTGTTCCTGCACGGCGACTTCCTGCCGGCCGGCCATGCGCCCGCGGTCGGCTGCATCGACGGCCCGGCCCTGGCGGCGCGGGTCCTCGGCCGCTCGTTCGACTACTTCCGGTTCGCCGCGTGTACTCCGCAGGGCCCGGGCACCTACACCATCGTCGCCGGCGACGTCATCGAGCCCGGCCGCGAGGGCGTGTACCTCGACGCCGACGGCGGCCTGCGCCGGGTCCGGGCGATCGAGGTCTACCTGGCGCCGGCCCACGTCGACAGCAACGTCGGCAACAGCGACGCCTACTGCTGCAGCGGCGCCACCCTCGATCACTGCGTCGGCAAGACCCTGTTCCTCGACACCCTGACCGGCGAGACCGTCGGGTCGGCCACGCGCTGCATCACCTGCTGACCGGCCCCGCGTTCGCCGAGGCCTTCGAGCACGGCGAGCGAGGGCGCCCCGCAGGTCGCCGCCGGCCGCGGGATCGGGCAAGCTCGCCATCCATGTTCGTCTACCCCGACGCCTACGACGTCGTCGTGGTCGGTGCTGGCCACGCGGGGTGCGAGGCGGCGCTGGCCGCGGCCGGCCTCGGCGCCCGCGTGCTGATCCTGACCGGCTCGCTCGAGCTGGTGGCCCAGATGTCGTGCAACCCGGCGATCGGCGGCGTCGCCAAGGGCCACCTGGTCAAGGAGATCGACGCGCTCGGCGGCGCGATGGCCCGGGTCGCCGACGCCACCGGCATCCAGTTCCGCCGGCTCAACGCGTCGAAGGGACCGGCGGTGCGCTCGACCCGGGCCCAGTCCGACAAGCGCCGCTACCGCGACGCCATGCGCCGCGAGCTCGAGCTGTGCGCCGGCGTCGCGCTGCGGCAGGCCGAGGTCACCGCGCTGTGCGTCGACGACGGCGGGGCCCGACCGCGGATCGTCGGCGTCGAGACCACGATCGGCGTCTCCTACCGCACCCGCGCGGTCATCATCACCACCGGCACCTTCCTGCGCGGCGCGATCTTCGTCGGCGAGGCGCGGTCGGCCGGCGGCCGCGCCGGCGAGCCCCCGGCGATGAGCCTGTCGGCGTCGCTGGCCAGGCTCGGCCTCACCCTCGGCCGGTTCAAGACCGGCACCCCGTGCCGGATCGACGCCTGCACCGTCGACGTCGCCGGCCTCGAGGTCCAGCCCGGCGACCAGCCGCCGCCCCGGTTCGCGCTCGAGGCCGCGAGCGGCCCGCCGCCGTTGCCGCAACGGCCGTGCTGGATCACCCACACCACCGCCGCCACCCACGACCTCATCCGCGCCAACCTTCATCGCTCGCCGCTGTACCAGGGCGCGATCGCCGGGGTCGGCCCGCGCTACTGCCCGAGCATCGAGGACAAGGTCGTCCGGTTCGCGGACAAAACCCGCCACCAGATCTTCCTCGAGCCCGAGGGCATCGACTCGGCCGAGCTCTACCCCAACGGCATCTCGACGTCGCTGCCCTACGACGTCCAGCTGGCGATGGTCCGCACCATCCCCGGCCTCGAGCGCGCCGAGCTGACCCGGCCCGGCTACGCCGTCGAGTACGACTACGTCGACCCGCGCGAGCTCTTGTCCACGCTCGAGACCCGCAAGGTCGCCGGCCTGTACCTCGGCGGCCAGATCAACGGCACCTCGGGCTACGAGGAGGCCGCGATCCAGGGCCTGCTGGCCGGGGTCAACGCCGGCCTGGCGGTCGCGCCCGACGGCCCGCGCGAGCCGCTGGTGCTGCGCCGCGATCAGGCCTACGCCGGGGTGCTGGTCGACGATCTGGTCACCCAGGGCACCCGCGAGCCCTACCGGATGATGACCTCGCGCGCCGAGTTTCGCCTGCTGCTGCGCGAGGACAACACAGCCGAGCGCCTGCTGCCGCGGGCCCGCGCGCTCGGCCTGTGCGACGACGCCCGCTGGCGCTGGTTCGAGGCCCGCCAGACCGCGATCGCCGCCGGCCTGGCCCGGGCCCACGCCGCGTCCTTGGTCCACGGTCCCGCGGTCGCCGACGCGCTGGCCCGTCACGGCTCGGCGTCGATCGCCGGCCGGCGGGTGACCCTGGCCGAGCTGCTGCGCCGGCCCGAGCTCGACTGGCGCGCGGTCGAGGAGATCGCGGCCGCCGCCGGGCTGGCCCCGGGCCCGACCGAGCCCGACGTCGGCGAGCGGATCGAGACCGAGCTCAAGTACGCCGGCTACCTCGACCGCCAGGCCGGCGAGGCCGCGCGGATGGCCGACGCCGAGAATGTCCGGCTTCCGGACGACCTCGACTTCGGCGCCATCCCCGGGCTGTCGCGCGAGGTGGTCGAGAAGCTATCGGCGATCCGCCCGGCCTCGGTCGGCCAGGCGTCGCGCATCCCGGGGGTGACCCCGGCCGCGCTGTCGATCTTGCTGGCCCAGCTCGCGATCCGCGACGCCCACGCCCATCGCGCGGGCTCGGCCAGCTAGCGCAGCTGGCCCGGTCAGCTAGGCGATCGGCATCCCGTCTTCGTTGCGGGCGACGATCGGCCGGCCCTCTTCGTCGAACGTGATCTCGTCGATCCCCGTGCCGACCTCGGTGCCGTTCTTGCGCGCCTCGGTCCGTGCCTGTCGCTCGGTCAGGCGCTTCTCGCGCTCCTTGACTCGGTCCTTCTGGTCCAGCTCTCGCTGGCGCTTCGCCATCGTGGCTCTGCGGTTAGTCGCCATACTCACACTCCCGCACGCCATCGCGCGTGTTGTTTGGCGCACCGTGTACCACGCCGCCCTCGATCCACCAACGAACAAGCGACCTGACGTAAGCTCAACCGGGCATGATCCATCCTCGTTTCGGCGGTCCGCGCCGCTCCCGCCGCACCCTGTCGCCTGCCCTCGCCGCTGTCGCCGCCCTGGGCGTCGCGCCCGCTCTCGCCCACGCGGGTGGCCTGGTCCTGCCCGGCACCGGCCCGGTGTCGACCGGTCGCGCCGGCGCCGCGGTCGCCTCCGTCGACGATCCCAGCGCGCTCGCCACCAACCCGGCTGGCCTGGCCGGGCTGCACGGCACGATCGTCCACCTGGGAATGTCACTCATCGACTACCACCTCACGTTCGATCGCAGCGGCAACTACGACCCGGTGGCGGACCCGACCAACCCCGAGCCGCTGCCCTGGGAGGGCCAGCCGTACGGCGCGGTCAGCGACGCCTCGACGCCGCCGATCGGCCTCGGCTCGTACCAGATCGTCCCGGTGGTCGCGGTCGCGTCCGATCTCGGCCACGCGGTGAAGGGCTTGACCCTCGCGCTCGGCGTGTTCGCGCCCAACGCCTACCCGACCCGCCGGATGGGCGCCGACTACGTGCTCGAGGATCCCGCGGTGCCGCCGCCGCCCACCCGTTACGACATCATCGAGCAGCAGGCCGCGGTCGTGCTGCCGTCGGTGGCCGCCGGCTACCGGGTCAACGACAAGCTCGACGTCGGCGCCCGGGTCTCGGTCGGCTTCGCCAACATCGAGGCCACCACCTACGTCTGGGGCCTCGACAACTTCGATGAGTGGACCGGCAAGGACGCCAAGTTCCACGTCGCGGCCAAGGACGGCTTCATCCCCGCGTTCGGGCTCGGCGTGCGCTTCCGGCCGATGGCCAACCTCGAGCTCGGCGCGGCCTGGTCGTCGAAGATCCACGTCGGCGCGCGCGGCACCGGCGACAGCCAGCCCGGCAGCGGCAACGAGATCGGCGGCATGCCGGTGACCGTCGAGCCGATCCCGGACGATCGCGCCGTGTGCGCCAAGGGCGGCACCGCCGACGCGCTCAAGGCCTGCGTCGACTTCGACCTGCCGATGCAGGCGACCATCGGCGGCCGCTGGATCCTGCGCGACGGCCTCGGCCAGCAGACCGCCGACGTCGAGCTCGATCTGGCGTGGGAGCAGTGGGGCGCGGCCTCGGACTACGACCTCCACATCGACGGCATGGCCGCGGTCGGGCCCGGCATCGGCATCGATCTCCAGCCGACCGTGATCCGCCACGGCTTCAAGGACACGATCGCGGCGCGGCTCGGCGGCTCGTGGCAGAAGGACGTCGGCCCCGGCCGGCTGACCCTGCGCGGCGGCGCCAGCTACGACACCGCGGCGGCGAAGACCAACTGGGAGCGGTCCGACCTCGACGGCGCGGCCCGGACCACGCTCGCCGCCGGCGCGTCGTACCGCATGCGCAAGGTCAGCTTCGACCTCGGCGCCGGCACCGTGCTCGAGCCGACCCGCAGCCAGGGCACGACCTGCAACCCCGCCCTGCCGCCCGCGCCCGCGGATCCGGCCTGCGTCGGTGGCACCGCCGCCACCGGCCCCGATCCGGTGCAGCCGACCAAGGATCCCAGCGGCCAGACCCAGAACCCGATCGCCTCGGGCACCTACGAGTCGGGCTACGCGCTGATCATGCTCGGCGTCTCGACCTGGTTCTGACCGGATCGCGGGCGGTCCGGGTTGCTCCGTGCGTGGCCGACCGGCGCGGGGCATACTGCGGCCATGAGCAAGGCCCTGGTCAAGCACCGCGGTGGAGGCGGCACCGGCATCGTCCCCGCGGTCGGCAGCGCCTTCCTGCCCGGCCTTGGCCAGTTGCTCAACGGCGAGAGCGACAAGGCCATCGGCGTGTTCGCGGTGTGGGGCATAGCCGGGCTCGGCGTCGTCGGCGCGATCCCGGTCATCGGCTGGGCCGCCGGGCTGGTCGGCGGCGCGACCTGGCTGTACGCGGTCGCCGACGGCTACTTCCAGGGCCGCCGCAAGCGCTGATCCGTTCGCCCTGATCCGTTCGCAGGGTGAACTCCCGCGGCGGGCGCGCGGTCCGGCGAGGGTGCTACGCTGCCCGGCGATGGCGTTCGATCAGTCAGACGAGCACACCTTCGATCAGTTCGGCGGCACCGCGTCGTACATCGCCTCCGACGATCTCCGGCACGCGGTCAACGTCGCGGTGGCGCTGGCCCGGCCGCTGCTGGTGCGCGGCGAGCCCGGCACCGGCAAGACGCTGCTGGCCGAGAACGTCGCCGCCGCGCTCGGCCTGCCGCTGCTGCGCTGGCACGTCAAGTCGACGACCAAGGCCAAGGACGGCCTGTACGTCTACGACACCGTCGCCCGCCTGCACGACAGCCGGTTCGGCGACGGCAACGTCAAGGACATCGGCCACTACATCAAGCTCGGGCCGATGGGCCAGGCGCTGGCCGCGCCGTCGCGGGTCGTGCTGCTGATCGACGAGGTCGACAAGGCCGACCTCGAGTTCCCCAACGATCTCCTGCTCGAGCTCGACGCGATGCGCTTCCGCGTCGACGAGACCGGCCAGGAGATCGTCGCTGCGCAGCGGCCGGTCGTGATCATCACGTCGAACCACGAGAAGGAGCTGCCCGACGCGTTCCTGCGTCGGTGCGTGTTCCACTACATCGAATTCCCGTCGCGCGAGCTGATGGCCCGCATCGTCCGGGTCCATCACCCCGACCTCGAGGACAAGGTGCTCGACCAGGCGCTCGAGGTGTTCTACGGCCTGCGCGCGACCGCCAAGCTGCGCAAGCGGCCGACGACGTCGGAGCTGATCGACTGGATCTGCGCCCTGCGCAAGGCCGGCGTCGATCTCGGCCGGGTCGGCGGCGGTATCCCGTTCCTCGGCACGCTGCTCAAGACCG
>JAYVSF010000085.1:0-3336 GCA_043775605.1 Myxococcales bacterium | reverse complement strand
TGGGCCGCGCCCAGGAGGTCTACTGCTACGCGGTGCGCGGCACCCGGCTACCCGAGGGAGTGCGCGAGCTCGAGGTCGCGTGATGCTGCCGCGGGCCCTCACCGCCACCGAGGACGAGATCCGGGCCGTGGTGGTGGTCCAGCCCCGCCGCGGCTTGCCCCAGCTCATTCACAACGCGCTCGCTCGCTCGGGCGCGCTGCTGCGCGGCCACTTCGGCCTGCAGGGCGGCCGCCACACCGAGTACTTCATCCGCTTCCGCGCGTTGAGCCGCGATCCCGAGCTGCTCGAGCCCATCGTCGACCACCTGCTGGCCGCGGTCGCGCTGCCGGCGGCGCCGATCGTGCTGGTGCCCGAGACCGCCGGCTTCTTCCTCGGCGACGCGGTCCGCCGGCGGATCGGCGCGCCGCTGGCGGTGGCCCGCACCGATCTGCAACGGCGGCCGGCGCGGGCGCTGCTGCACGGGGTGATCCCCGCGGGCGCGCAGGTGGTGGTGGTCAACGACGTGGTCACCACCGGCGCCTCGCTCGAGCCGCTGCTGGAGCTGGTCGCCGATCGCGGCGCCACGGTGGCTGCCGCCCTGGTGTTCGGCGCTCTCGACGGCACCGGCTACCGCTCGACCCTCAACCGCCGCCGGATCCCCGGCGACCACCTGCTCGAGGCCAGCGAGCGCTGGCTGATGCAGCCGGCCGAGAGCTGCGAGGTCTGTCGCCGCGGCGGCCCAGCGTTGATCCCGGCCGCCGAGCTGAACTGACGCAGCGGCCGGGCGAAGGCTCGCTATCCGCCGGTCATGACGTTGGCGGAGCCCTCGATCATCTGGCCGGTGCCGCCACAGTGCTTGTCCGAGTCGCCGAGGCGGTGGGCGGCCTTGTTGTTGATGAACACCGATCCGCTGCCCTTGGTGGCGGTCCAGGTGTTGGGTCCGCAGCACGCGACGTGGATGCCGGGGTCGTCGACCCGCAGCGCCGGGCGCTTGTTGACGTTGACGTCGGGCGAGCCGGCGATCGAGGGTCCGACACACGGGTGCGGGCAGGCCGGGCAACCGTGGGCGTCAGCCGGAACCTGGGACTTGTCGCCGAGTCTACACTGCGGGGGCATGGGCTTCTCCTCTGGCTCTCGTCGTCGCGGATGCGGCGTCGTCGGTGATGATCAGGTGAACCCGCCCGGGGTCATGGTCCCGACGCCGCCCACCACCGGGCCGACCGGCACGTACGGCGGCGCGAAGCTCGGCACCGGCCCCGTGCCGAGGACGTTGGTGACCATCGTCGACGCCTCCCAGATCTTGTGGCACTTCTCGAACGCGTCGGTGACCGCGTCGAAGATCTCCTTGTGCCACTGCGCCATGGGATCGCCGTGCATGCCGATCATCTGGCCCTTCATCGCGGCCCCCGCCACCGCCGCCGCCGCCGTCGAGATGGTGATCACCGGGCAAGGGATGTTGGGCGTCGGTGGGGTCACCGGGCCCGGGAAGGCCGCGAACGCCGGGTACCACGGCAGGCCGGGGACCTTGATGCCCGCCGTGTAGGTCAGCCACGACGTGTTGATCACGTTGGCGATCGTGGTCGTGTACTTGAGTTCCATCGGCGTCGACTTCGGGCCCTCGGCCATGATCAGCGGCATCAGCGGTGGGCCGACCACCTGGCCCGCAGCGGCGACCGGTCCGGCGATGGTCACGCCGACCAGCGTGGCGGCGCTCTGCCACGTGCTCCAGGCCGAGCAGATCGCGGTGACGATCCCGTCCAGGTACGTGCCGATGACGCTGGTGATCTTCTTCTGGGTGTCGGTGTGGTCCTTGGTCATCGACGCCGCCATGTACAGCGGTGGGACCGTCGTGTCAGGCGAGCCCGGCTTCTGGACGTAGTCCTTGGCGTAGTGCGCCGCGGCCGGATCGCCTGACGGCGCCGTCCACTGATCGGGCATCTTGAGGCCGTTCGTCGAGTACTGGAGCCTGCAGAGCTGCTTCATCATCGACGCTTGTGGTGCGGGCATCGTTTCCTCTTTCCAGCAATATACGGAACTTGGCGGCTCGATCTTCCTTCGAGCGGGCCCAAACGACGTGAGGCGACCAGCGCGGCGCCAGCGTGCCACGAGCGCGGGCCGCCGCGTCACATTTTTCGGGCGCGAACGTAGTGGATGCAATAGGTTGCGGCGCTGCGGGCGTCGCGTCGCAGGGTCCAGGGCAGCTCGGCCTCGTCCTCGATGATGTAGCGGGCGCCGAGCCCGTTGCCATCGCGCAGGAGGGCGGTGAGGGTCGCGGCTGGATCGTCGCCGTCGAGGCGCTCGTGATCGGCCATGACCGAGCTCATCCACGAGTACGGCGACGTCAGGATGATCTCGCCGCCCGGCGCGCACAGCTTGTCGACCACCGCCAGCAGGCCGCGCGGGCTGGCCAGCGAATCGAGCAGGTTGAGTGCGACCACCCGGTCGAACATGCCCGGCACCAGCGGCGGATCGAGGGCGTCGCCGCACAGCAGGGTCACGCGCTCGGCGGCCACCGCGCGATCGCCCGGATCGATCGTGGCCGGGGCGTAGCGCCGGCCGGTGATGCGGCGGCCGTAGGTCACGGGCTCGCCGGCCAGCAGGCGGCGGGCGCGGCGGACCGCCCCGTGGTGGAGATCGAGGCCGACCACATGCGCGGCGCCGGCGGCCAGCTCGGCGACGATGCGGCCGGTGCTGCAGCCGAGCTCGACCGCGAGGTCGACCGGGTGGGCAGCGCGCGCGGCGATGCGCTCGATCACCGCGGCGACCGCGAGGCCGGCGCCGGGGCCGTCGGGCGGCGGGGTCGCGCGATCGCCCCAGTGGGCGTCGAGGTAGATCGACAGGTGCTCGAGCAGGCGAGGGTAGGGCGCGTCGTCGGGGCCGCTGGCGGCCAGCAGGGCGGCGACCTCGGGCGTCAGGTCCTGCTCGACGACCGTGGCGATCTCGTCGCGCAGGTAGGCGGTGGGATCGGCCAGCACGATCGGCACGCCGTCGACGATCGGGTATCGGCGGCCGCAGGCGCAGCTCAGCACGTCGCCCCGGCGCTCGACGGTCCGGACGTCGAGCCGGTCGCCGGTCAGGGTCCGGCATCCGGGGCAGATCGGCACGTGGTCCGGACGCATCGCCGCCCGAGAGTACCGGTTGCGCGTCGTCGCATACAGGGTGGGATCGACGAAGCCGGCTACAATCGCCGACGGTGGATGTCTTCGGCCTGGCCCTGTCCGCGGGTGGCGAGTTCCTGCGGGCCGCGGCGCTGGCCGCGGTCCACGACCTCGGCGTGGTCGACGCGCTGGCGGCGGCCGGCCCCGCTGGCCGCACGCTCGACGAGCTGGCCGACGCGCTCGGGCTCGGCGGCGGTCG
>JAYVSF010000084.1:0-3652 GCA_043775605.1 Myxococcales bacterium | reverse complement strand
CATGAAGACCGAGGACATCGTCAAGAACCACGTGTTCATCACCGCCGGCGCCTGCGGCCCGTGCCGGTTCGGCACCTACGTCACCGAGTACCGCAAGGCCCTGCGCGACTCCGGCTTCGACGGCTTCCGGGTCCTGCTGTTCCAGCAGACCGGCGGTCTCAAGCAGGCCACCGGCGACGAGGTCGGCCTCAAGATGGACCCCCAGTTCTTCTGGGGCATCATCCGCGCGGTCATGATCGGCGACGCGCTCAACGTGCTCGGCTACCGGATCCGGCCCTACGAGGTCGAGCCCGGCTCGGCCGATCGCGCGCTGGAGAAGGCCAAGGGCACCATCGCCAGCGCCTTCGCCAACAACACCTCGGTGATCAAGGCCCTGTACCAGGCCCGGCGCGAGCTGGGCGCGGTCGCGGTCGATCGGACCAAGGTCAAGCCCAAGGTCGGCATCATCGGCGAGTTCTGGGCGATGACCACCGAGGGCGACGGCAACTACGGCCTGCAGCGCTTCCTCGAGGGCGAGGGCGCCGAGGTCGACATCCAGGTGGTCACTGCCTGGCTGATGTACATGCTGTGGCAGAGCCGCTACGACACGGCCAATCGGGCCGGCCTGCGCGGCACCGACAAGAAGAAGGACGCCGCCGGCGGCTCGAAGTTCTCGCTCGAGGGCGTCGACGTCCGCAAGCGGGTGGTGACCTTGTGGGCGGCCGAGAAGGTGCTGCGGACCCTGTTCGTCACCATCAACAACGGGCTCGGCCTGCACGACTTCCACCTGTCGGACATGAACGCGATCGCCGACATCTCGCACGCGTTCTACGACAACAACCTCCGGGGCGGCGAAGGCCACATGGAGGTCGGCAAGCTGATCCAGAACGTGGCCTACTCCAAGGTCAACATGACCCTGTCGGTGAAGCCGTTCGGATGCATGCCGAGCTCGTCGGTGTCGGACGGCATCCAGTCGCTCATCACCGAGCTCTACCCGCAGGCGATCTTCCTGCCGATCGAGACCAACGGCGACGGCGCGGTCAACGTCTACTCGCGCGTCCAGATGCAGCTGTTCAAGGCCAAGCAGGCGGCGCAGAAGGAGGTCGACCGGGCCCTCGCCGATGTCGGCATGACCATGGACGAGGTCCGCGCCTACCTGGTGAAGCACCCCGAGCTCAACTCGGCCTTCCACAAGAGCCCGCACAAGTCGGGCTCGTCGACCGCTGACCTGGTCTACGAGGTCGGGGCCCGGCGCAAGCCGGTCACGTTCTGGAAGAACCGCGTGATCGAGGCCGTGACCGGCGCCCACGCCAAGGCCGACGAGGTCGCCCACCAGCACGTGCTGGCGGTGGCGCGGCGGGCTGCGGCCAAGACCAACAAGAAGAGCTCGATCGTGACGGTCGCGCCCGAGATCGACGAGGGCGCCGCGATCGACGCGCGCCCCGCCATCCCGGCCGGTCGCAAGTCGCTCACGGTCATCAACTGAGCGCGGTGGTGGCGGACCAGCACAAACGGCTCGGCGGAGTAGCCGGGCGAGTTGCGGGCGAGGTCGCGGAGCGGCTGGCTCCGCTGCGGGCCGCCGGCTGGCGCGCGCTCGGCCAGCGCGACGGCGCGGTGGTCCAGGTCCTGCGCAAGGTCAACGACGCGCTCGGTCGGCCGCTGGCGCCCGCGGACGAGCTCGACGATCGCCGCGAGTTCGCGCGCGGCTACGGCCAGACCGACGGCGCCGCGCAGCCGGAGGCTCCGGTCGCGCCCGGGTCGGCGTCGGCCAGCGAGCCGGCGCCGGTGCTGGTCTACTTCCTCGACAAGCAGCGGCGCGACGCGACCCGGCTGACCGAGATCCTCGACGGCCACGGCATCCCCTACAAGCTGGCCAGCCTCGAGGACGATCCGGCGGCGCTGGCCGCGGTCCGGCGCGACAGCAAGGGCCACCGGCTGCCGCTGGTGTTCATCGCCGGCGAGTGCGTCGGCGGCAAGGAGCACCTGGTGAACCTCGGCAACTCCGGCCAGCTCAAGAAGCTGGTCTTCGGCCCCTGAGGCACCGAGCGCAGCTCGGGCCGGGGTTGCTCTGTCCAGGTCGGAACCGGGCTGCCCGGGACCGACCGACCGATGACACAGGGTTGGTTTCTGCCAACCCTGCGAGCCGGCGCGAACCAGCGCTTGCCGGACGCGGCTCGCTCCTCCATGATCGGCCGCATGTTCCCGTCAGCGCGGCCCCGCCACCGGTACACGTACGCCGAGTACCTCGCGTACGAGCGGGATAGCGGGCTCAAGCACGAGTACGACGACGGCGAGATCCTGGCGATGGCCGGCGGGTCGCGGCGCCACAGCGCGCTGGCAGCGCGGATGGTGACGGCCCTCGAGCTCGGCCGCAAGCGTGGCTGCTTTGCGTTCCAGTCCGACCAGAAGGTGCGCGTGCTCGCGACCGGCAGGGCGACGTACCCGGAGGCCTCGATGGCCTGTGGCGAGATCGAGGGCGATCCCGCGGATCCGTCAGGGGCCACGATCACCAATCCGACGGTGATCGTCGAGGTGCTGTCGCCGTCGACCGAGCACGACGACCGCGGCAGCAAGTGGCAGCACTACCAGCTCCTCCCGTCGTTGCAGGAGTACGTGCTGGTGAGCCAGGCCGAGCCGCGGGTCGAGCGCTACCGGCGGTTGCCGTCCGGCTCCTGGGAGTACCAGGACCTCACCGCCGGCGAGGTCACGCTGTCGACCGGCGCCGTCATCGAGCTCGCGAAGCTCTACGACGACCTGCCGATATGACCACCGGCGCGACCCCTGCCGTCGCCGGGTCGCCGGCGGGCTCGGCTACTTGCCGGCGGGGGCGGGCGCGGTCCAGGGCTTGCCCTGGAAGCCGCTGCCGGCGGCAAGCTCGTCGAGCATCAGTGCGAGGCGCTTGCGCTTCTCGTCGTTGAGCTTGGCGGCGTGGATCCAGCTCAGGTACTCGGTCTGCTGGAACCTGGGCCGCGCTTGATAGGCGTCGGTCAGCGACCGCGCGGCGAGGGCGGAGCGGACGAAGCCCGGCATGGCGGGAGCGGGGACGGTGGAGCCCTGGTGCCGGGCGCTGCTCATCTTCGTGCTCATCGAGCCCCTGGGTAGCACGGCGACGCGGCGGAGCGCACCCCGGGTGGCCATCGTCGGTGCGGCGCGCGGTGGATCGCCGCGGCGGCCGACGAGCCCGTGCGGCGGCGCTACGCTTGTCGCACCGCGATGCCGATGACCCAGGAACGCAACCGCGTGATCTACGGCGACGGCGGCTGGGCCCCGTTCTACGATCGCCTGGTCGAGCGGGTGTCGCGCGAGGGCTCGCGAGCGTCAGAGCGGGTACGCGGTCGAGCACACGCCGATCGGGCCCGAGGCCGCGCTGGCCGGGCGGACCCAGCCCGAGCCGTTGCACTGGTACCAGAGGCTGGTCGCGGCCGACTGCACGCAGGTCCGGGCCGGGACGCCGATGCCGAGGGTGGCCGACTGGCACCAGTCGAAGACCGAGGCGCAGCCGGTGGTCGAGCCGTGGCCCAGCCACTGGCCCGCCGCGCAGATGTAGAGGTTGCCGCTGGCTGGCCGGACGCAGGTGCCCTCGGGCACGTCGCGCGCGAGCGTCGCCGAGCTGCACATGCCGCTGGCCGGTGGGGGCGGCGGCTCGCCGGGCGGGGGCGGCGGGGGCGGCGGC
>JAYVSF010000083.1:0-3714 GCA_043775605.1 Myxococcales bacterium | reverse complement strand
CGCGCCTGCCCCGCCAGCCGGGGCGCTCGACGACAACCAGCGCACCCCGGCGCGGGTGAAACGCGCTGCGCACGCCCCGGCGGGTTGCCGGGCAGGCTGGCCGCGACGACCCGGGTCGCGGCGCGGTTGAGGTCGGCGTCGACGGCGGCGAGCGTGACCCGCGCGACCGCCGCCGGCAGCGCGTCGACGATCGCGCGCCGCGCCGCCCAGGTGTCGCGCTCGATCAGCGGGAAGCCGCAGCGATCGATCGCGCGCAGGCCGGCGCCGAGGCGATAGCCGGCTGGCAAGGTCGGGCACGGCGGCGGCGCCACCGGGCACGGATCGGCGACGCCCGGCCGCCCGTCGACCCCGCGTCGACCGCCGGTGCGATCGCGCCATCGTCGCGACCGTCGAGCGGCGCGCCGCCGTCACCACCGCTGCAGGGGCGGCGGCGAGCAGCGCGAGCGAGGCCAGCGACCAAGCGTGCATCGCCGGCGAGCTTACGCGAGCCGGGACCGGACGTCGGGCTTGACGGCCGCGGCCGGCTGCGGCCTTATCCGCGCCGATGCGCACCCTGCCCCTCCTGATCCTGTCCCTCGCCGCTTGCGGCGGCTCGCCCAAGCCCTCTGCCCTCGGCAACGCCGCCGGCTACGGCGGTCCGCCCGGGCCGGCGCCGACGATCGCGTGGTCGGGGGGCGCGCCGATGAACGGCGGCGAGTTCACGATCGCCGGCATGCCGGCGGTCGCCGACGACGGCAGCCGGGTGCTGATCGGCTGGCAGCGGGGTGACGGCGGCCGCGGCTATCCCAACCTGCGCCTGCAGGTGGTCGACCGCGCCGATCAGGTCGTCGACACCCGGCTGGTGCTCGACGCCGATCAGATCGAGGACCTCGGAGAGGACGCCACCGTCGACGTCGCCGCGCCCAACCAGTACCTGACCGACAGCAACGGCGCGCTGCGCTGGCGGCCGCTGGCGACCGCCGAGGTCACCGACGTCAGCGCCGGGCCCGACACCGAGGGGCCGTATCCGACCCAGTGGACCGCCGCGCTCGACGGGATCACGGTGCGCTTCGACGACGCCGCCCACCTGGTGATCGAGCAGGGCGGCACGATCGTGGTCGACAAGGTCATGGACGGCTGGCTGACCAAGGACCACCCGATGTACGAGGGCGCCGGCGAGGACGAGGTCTGCAGCAACCCGATCTACCTCGGCACCGTCTTCGTCGATGGCGGCCGCCGGGTCGCGGTGATCGGCGTCGAGTACCACGGCAACGACAGCTGCTGGGAGCCGACCGGCCAGGCGCACGTCGTCGCCTGGTGACCCCGGTCGACAGGGGATCGCCCGCCTACCATCGGCCGCGGATGACCATCGCCCTGCTGCCGCCGAACGTCTGATCACCCGCGTCGACGCGACGGCCCTGCCGTTCGAGACCACGGCCACGCTCGAGCCGCTGGTCGACCCGATCGGCCAGGACCGCGCGACCCGCGCCCTCGCGGTCGCGGTCGGCATCGGCGCGCGCGTGCTGGCGGTGGTCGAGCGCCTGATCGGCTGGCAGGGCGGGCCGCAGGACTACAGCGAGCAGCACGGCCACCCGCGCCTGCGCATGCACCACAGCCGGGTCGCGGTCGACACCGCGATGCGCGACGCGTGGCTGCGCTGCATGACCCTCGCGCTCGACGGCGAGGGCATCGCCGGCCCGGTCAGAGTCGTAGCTCAGGGCGCGTTCGCGTCAGCCTGCGCGGCGGCGTGGGCGTTGATCGCGGCGTCGTAGCCCGGCGACCGCCAGCGGCGATCGGCCGGGTTGGTGAACGCGCCGAACACGTGGGCGAGGGTCTTGTGGCCGCCAGTGGCGTAGCCCTGGGCGCCGCCGCGCCGGATCGCGCCGTAGTCGCCCCCACCGGCGAGCGCGAGCACCGCGCCGGCGAGCGCCGCGCTCGACGCCAGCAGGTAGTCGCGGGTGAACAGGAGCGGCACCCGGCTCGGCCCGGGCACGACATCCTGGACGTAGACCGCGGTGTGACAGGCGATCGCCAGCGCGCCGCGCGGCCGGGGGTCGGCGCTCGCGGCCCGCCCGCGCCAGTCGAAGCCGGTCAGGTCCATCAGGCGGTTGTGGCCGACGTAGGCGACCACGTGGGCGTCACCGCCGGCGGCCAGCCGGGTGCCGTCGGGCAAGACGACCGCGGTCGCGGACCGGCCGTACAGATCGTCGGCGAAGCGGACGAGGGCGTCGTCGATCCGCTCGCCGCGCCATGCGAACGCGACCACGTACAGCGGATAGCGGGCCGGCACCCCGCGCGCCCGCCAGGCCCGCGGCGTGCGCACCTCGCGCCGCCACACCCGGAGATCGAGGACGTCGGGCAGCGCGACCGCGGCGCCGTCGGTGGCCAGGACCTGCGTCCAGCCGCCGCCGCGCCGGCCGAACCAACCGAGCGTGCCCTCGGTCGTCGCCCAGTACAGGTTGCTCGCGGGCCGGTCGCCGTCGCCGAGCCGGGCGTTGCCGCAGGCGATGATGTCGTTGTCGCACAAGGGGACGTGGACCTGGACCACCAGCGGCTTGCCCGCGGCCAGGTCACCGACGATCCGATCGATCAACCCGGCTCGCCACGCCTCGGCCTCGCCGTCATCGGCGGCGGCCGGTGACGGCGCACGGGCCACGCCGAGGATCACGATCGACATCACGACCAGCGCGCGCGCTCGCATGGGTCCGAGCATCCCGCGCGCCGGGCCGCGTGCAAGCCGGCGCCGCCCGCGCCGCCGATTCCTTACACTGGCACGACCGAGCCCGGGCGGTGCGCAAGGTGCGCCAAGGTCCGCGCGGGTCAACCGGGGTCGTCGGTGATCGTGGCCAGCAGCGCAACCGCGTCGGCGTGGGCGGCGTCGAGCACGGCCGACGAGGTGCCAGGCGCGAGTCGGGTCCGCTGGGCGGCGAGCTGATCGCGCGCGGCCCGGGCGTGCTCGCCGGCCCGCGTCCGATCGGCCTGGGCAACCAGGACCCGGGCGAGCTCGAGTTCGGCCCGCCAGCGGGTGTTGAGCTCGATCCGCCGGAGGAGCTCGACCGCCAGCTGGAGCTCGGTGGCGGCGATGACCAGCTCGCCGCGGCCGCGGTGGGCCAGGCCGAGCAGCAGGCGGGCGATGCCCTCGTACTCGACCCGCGACGCTCGCGCGCACATCGCGGCCCCGGCCCCGAGCATGGCGATGGCCTCGTCGAGACGGCCCTGGGCCAGGAGCGCGCGACCGAGGTTGACCCGGCAGTCGCCCTCACACGCGCGATCACCGATCACGACGAAGATCCGCAGGGCTTCGTCGAGCAAGCGCTGGCCGCGATCGGCGGCGCCGTCCTCGGTGTAGCTCTCGCCCAGGTTGGCCAAGGCGATGCCCTCGCGTCGACGATCGCCGAGGCGTCGGGCCATGGTCAGCGCATCCTCGGCGAAGTGGCGGGAGCCGGCCTGGTCGCCGGCCTCGCCCCGGATCGCGGCCTGACTCGACACCACCCGCAGCTCGATCTCGAGCAGGCCGCCGGCGCGGGCCAGGTCGCGAGCGTGGGCCGCGTCGCGATCGGCGTCGGCGAACCGGCCGGCCTTGAGGTGCGACCAGGCCCGGACCTGGAGCGCGCGGGCCAGCAGCTCGGGACCGCGCCGGTCGCCCTGGGCCTCGCACTCGGCGACCAGGCGATGGAGGACGTCGATCGTGATCAGGCCGGCGCGACCGCCGATGTCGGCGGCCAGGGTCCTGGC
>JAYVSF010000082.1:0-3960 GCA_043775605.1 Myxococcales bacterium | reverse complement strand
GAGCGCGATCGCCGGCATGGAACCGCGCTCGGTCACGGCCAGGCCGACCAGCGTCAGCTCGAGGTCTCCGACGCCGGTCGCGCGGCTGCCCATCTTCGGTCGGATCGCGGTGAACGCGACCTGCTCGAAGACGAGCTCGAAGCGCCCGCCCAGCCCGACCTCGACGAACAGCGGTGAGGCGGTCTCGGTGCCCTCGGACGAGCCCTGGACCTCGAGCCCGGCGCCGCCCTCCATCAGGCCCGAGGGCAAGACCCGGGCGGTTTCGGTCTCGAGGGCTTGCGCGCGGGCGAGCCGGGGAAGGCCCAGCAGGATGAGCGCGACGAACAGGCCACGGTGGAGGTTGGTCATGAGCATGGGTGGCCGGGTCGAGGCCGCCCTTCGCACCAACCTCACGGTCGGCGCCGCGTGACCTCGGCGAGCCCGGCCTGGGCGCTGGCGCGCACGTCCGCGGCGAGGTCGTCGACCGCGGCCTCGAACCGTCGCCGGGCGCCGTCGAGGTCCTGGCTCTCGATCAGCAGCCAGCCCAGCATGGCCGAGGCCTTGCCGGCGCGGGGCGAGCGAGGGTGCAGCGCGAGGAAGTCTTCGAACGCACGGATCGCGCCCGCGCGCTGGCCACCGCGGGCGCGCGCGACGGCGAGCCAGAAGCGCGAATCCTCCGCGAGGGGGCCGGCCGCGTCGGCGGCGAGCGCGCGGGCGAAGGCCGTGGTCGCGGCGACGGCGTCATCCGCGTGCAGCGCGGCGATCCCGTCCTGGAGCGCGAGTTCGGACGGCGACAGAACTGGCGAGGACGCGGCGGCGGGGGCCGGCGGCAACAGGGGCTCGTTGACCGGCGGCCGCACCCGAACGCCCCGGGGCGTTGGTCGAGCCGGAGCTTCGTGCGTGCCGGATCGCGGCGCGAGCGCCTCGGCGGCGATCACGCCCGATCGCGTCTCTGGCCAGCGCTGGCCGGCGGTCAGCGTCACCAGAGCCTGGTCGGTGCGACGGATCTCGACCGTGCCGTGCTCGACCCGGACCGCGAGCAGGCGATCGGCGACCGCGACCACCTCGAACGCGGTGCCCCGGACCTCGACCTCGGCGTCGCCGGTGAGCACCCGGAACCGCTCGCCGGGCCGGAGCGGCGCGACCTCGACCCACAGCGTCCCGTCACGCAGCCGCACGAGCTCGTCGGGCTGATCTCTGGCGAACGCGAAGCTGGTAGATGGCGCGGGCGAGACGGTGGCCCGGCGGATCGCGCCCGGCGTCGGGGGCGACAGCGACGCGACCAGCGGCGCGACGGCCGTGGCCGGGCGTGCGGTCGTGGTCCCGGCCCGCCGTCCGATGAGGGCGACCAGTGCCGCGGCCGCCGCGAGCGCGAACGCGAACCCGAACCCGGCGACCATGATCGGTCCAGGTCGGCGTCGGACCCGCACCGGCGTGGCCGCGGCCAGGGCGAGCAATTGCGTGCGCCGCTCCTCGCGATCCTCGCCGCTCTCGGGCCGGGCCGGCAGCGCCCGCGCCAGCTCGAGCAAGGCGGTCAGCTCGTCGACCGCGCGCGCACACGCCGCGCACCGGGCGAGGTGGGCCTGGTCGGGATGGGGCTCGCCGCGGCGGAGACCGCGCGCCAACGCCTCGGGGCCGGGGCAGCGCTGGCCGTCGACTGCTGGGTTGCGCATGGTCAACGACCTTCCTTGAGGGCCGCCTGCAGGACCTGGCGGGCCTCGTGCAGCCGCCGCCACAGCGTCCCCGGCGGGATGCCGAGGACCCGCGCGGCCTCGGTGCCGGCGATCTCCTCGACGTCGCACATCACGAACGCGACCCGCTGATCGTCGGACAGCTCGTCGACCGCGCGCGCGAGCAACGCGAGCTGCTGCTGGCGCAGCGCGGCGCCCTCGGCGCTGGGCGCGGTCGACGGCGGTACGCGCTCGAACGCCGTCATCGCGGTGCGCCGCCGCCGCTCGCCGCGGGCGTGCTGACGCATGACGTTGACCGCGATCCCGAACAGCCACGAGCGCACCGCCGCGTCGCCGCGGAACCGGCCCGCGCTGCGGTGGGCGGTGAGGAACACCGTCTGGACCAGATCGTCGAGATCCTGGGGCTCGGCGCCGGCGAGGTGACCGATGAAACGGCGGACGTGGGCACGGTGGCGGTCGTAGAGCGAGCCGAGGGCGGCGGTCTCGCCGATCCCGCAGGCCGCGACCAGCGCTTCGTCGGACAACTCGACGATCGACCCCTCGACCCGCCGAAGCGCGACCAGCTTGCCGGTCACGGCCCCTCGAAGCGGAGCTGGAGGCCTGCGCGCATGAAGCCACGAGGTTGTCCGGCTAGTCGGACGGCTTCCGGGTCGATGGGGTCGGAGGCCGCGGGCTGGAACAAGGCCGCGTCGACGGCGACGGCGAACCCGATCGCCCAGCGGGTCGCGAGCCGAGTCGAGGCGCCGAAATGAACGCCTGCCCGGGGCCCCCCGCCGTCGATCTCGACCTGCCCCGTCGCCGGGTCGACGGTCCCGGTGCTGCGGTTGAACCCGAGCCCGAGCTGGGCGCCGGGCGTCACGATCCAGCCGGCGAGCGAGCGCGGCAGGTCGAGCACGAGCATGAGCTCGACCGCTCGGCGCGCGGTCTCGAGGCGTTCCGAATCGCCGCTGCGCTTGGTGTCCTGGCTGAGCCGTCCCAGCGCGCCGACACACGCCGGACCGAAGCGCACGCAGGCCAGCCCGGACAGCCCGAGCCAGAGGGAACCGTCGGACCCGACCGCCGTGTCCGCGCCGAGCGCGAGCCGCACCGGGCTGTGGCCGCTCGCCGCCGGCGCCGCCCCGTGGACCACGACGGGCGGTCGCTCGGGCTCGCGGTGTTGAGCCCCGGACTCGGCCCGCAGCAACATGGCGTCGAGCTCGGGCCGGGCCCAGCTCTCGATCACGATCGCGGCGGCCGCGGGGCTGCCGACCCGCCGCTGGCTCACGCGACCCTCGGCGTCGGTGACCCAGACCACGACGCCGGCCTCATCCGCTTCGAGCCGGGCCCGGATCGGGGGACACGGCGGTCGCGGGTCACTGCCGACCGCGCGCGCAGCGAGCGCGGCCACCACCTGGTCACGGAGCGCCGCGGGCCCTTCGATCACGACGTTGGGCGGGCACGGCGCGGCCACGGCGGTGGCTGGGCCGACCAGCGCTGCCACCGCGATCCCCGACCCGCGGCCGAACCTAGTCACCCTGCCCTTCGCTGCAACCGATCGCCGCCGGCAGGTTGTGGTCGGCGACCGCGGCCTGGCCCGGCAGGGTGTCGTCGTCAGCCTCGCCGTCGCCGGCCTCGGTGCCGTCGTCCTGATTCGCGGCCGGACCGCCGTCGCACGCGGCGCCGGTCGCGGGGTCGATGCCGTCCTCGCAGTTGACGCCGCCGTCGCCCTCGCACACGCCGGCGCCTTCCTCGTCGTTGTCATCGACGCAGACCGCGCCCGTGGTCGCGTCGACGCCGTCCTCGCACTCCTGATCAGCGGTGGCCACGCCGCCGGCCGGGCGCTGCTGGTAGGCGCGGCTGGTGGGATCGCCGACGAACCGCACCATGCCGAGGTCGAAAGGGGTGGTGCCGTTGCGGACGGCGAACGCGACCTCGACGGTGCCGGACTGGCGCGGGAACACCAGGCCGGGCCGGTCGGCCGAGACCAGGGTGATGCGGTAGCCATGGCCGGGCGGGATCGTGAGCGAGAACGAGCCGTCGCCGGCGACCAGGGACTCGGTGACGGTGGCGGCCGCGTCCATGACCCGGACCGCGGTGATCGGCGTCGGGAAGCTGGCCTGTTCGATGCGGCCGGCGACCACCTGCGGCGACGGCGGCGACGACGAACAGGCGGCGGCCAGGAGGCCGGCAGCGACGGTGAGCGGGACTGACAGGGTGCGCATCATGAGGCTCCGTTCGACGAGGAAGGGATCGAGTGATCGGTCATGGGATAGGTGGCCGGCCGTCAGCATCCCTTCGCGGACGACGCTTC